>JAUVHT010000180.1 GCA_030593155.1 Candidatus Bathyarchaeota archaeon | reverse complement strand
CTGCGCCGTCATCTACCTCAGGTTGCAGGGGGGCAAGGGTCCCGGCTAGCCCAAAAACGGTATATACGGAGCCACCCGATCATTCTACGGTGTCGGGAATTTGAAGTTCTCAAGGATAATCCCGTGTATTGATACCCACTCATCCGGGGAGGCGACCAGAGTCGTGGTGGGGGGCTTCCCCCAGCTAAAGGGGGCGAACATGGCCGAGAAACAGGCCTACTTCCAGGAGCACTACGACCACTTGAGGCCGACCCTGCTAAAGGAGCCCAGGGGCTTCGCGGGCCTCCTGGGGGCGGTACTCACCGAACCCACCGTCCCCGAGGCGGACGTGGGGGTGATCTACCTATGGACTGACGGCTACTTCAGCGCCTGCGGTGACAGCACCTACAGCGTCTCCGCGGTCCTCGTGAACATGGGGATGGTCGAGGTTACCGAGCCGGTGACTGAGATCACCCTGGACACGGTCGCTGGCCTGGTGAGGTCGAAGGTATACGTGGAGGACGGCGAGGCGAAATCCATAGCCATGGAGGGGGTCCCGTCCTTCTACACGGAGACGGTGAAGATGGAAGTCCCTGATGTTGGGAAGGTGGAAGCGGACATCGCCTACGGAGGCCTCTGGTACGCCTTCATCGACGCAGGCAGCATTGGACTGGAGCCCAGCTTGGAGAACAAGGACCACTGGATCCCCCTGGGATGGAAGATAAGGAACTATCTGGCCGACAGGGTGAAGGTCTCCCACCCCCAGTACCCCGAGCTCAACGTCCTGGATCTGGTGACCTTCTACACGGAGCCCTCCGTGGAAGGGGCCCACTCTCGCCACTGGAACGTCTTCGGCCCCAAGCAGTCCTGCAGGTCTCCGGCGGGGACGTGCACCAACGCCCGGATGGCGGCCCTCTACGGGAAGGGGGAGCTGAAGCCGGGGGAGGAGTTCGTGGCTGAGAGCACCATCAACACGCTCCACTACGGGAAGATCATGAAGGAGATCAAGGTAGGCGATCACAAGGCCATCCAGCCCGAGGTATCCGCGACCGCGTACATCACGGCATTCAACCAAGTCGTCATAGACCCCAAGGACCCCCAGAAAGACGGCTTCCTCTTCTGATTCTCCCCATTTTTTCCGTCCATCATGCTTGGAATTAAATAGATCATCCCTCGCTTCCCATCAGTAAGAGGTGTTCAAGAATAGCCCGAGAGTTCATCAAGCTGACAGGAGGCGACCCCGACGTCGAGGCCCCTCAACACGTGGTCGCCACGGCTCTCGACGCCATCAAAGAAGGTGGCAGGTGGACCCACTACGCGGGTCAGGAGATTCCCAGACGGTTCCAGGAGGCCGTGGTTGACTATTACAAGGCCTTCGGCCCCGAATACAAACCCGAGAACGTGATCCCTACCGCAGGCAACAGCGCAGCCCTGTTCATCTCCCTGAGGACGGTGCTGGATCAGGGCGACGAGATCCTGCTGGGGTCTCCCTCCTTCGTGGGCCATTACAGGATCTTGAACAGCTTGGGCGTGAAGATGTCCATCGCGCCCCTCACTAGGGAGACGGGATATCATCCGGATCTGGTTACTCTGGAGGATTGCATCGGGCCCGAGACGAAAGCCGTACTCGTCTGCAACCCGAACAATCCGACCGGCACAACTTTCACGGAGAAGGAGCTGAGGGCGATAGGGGATCTCGCCATAGACTACGACCTGACGATATTCTCGGACGAGATCTACCTCCACTACGTCTACGATGACAACGAGTTCTACTCCACTGCCTCCTTCGAGGGGCTGGAGGAGAGGACCATCAACATCATGAGCTTCTCCAAGACCTTCTCCATGACGGGCTGGCGCCTGGGTTACACGATAGTCCCCGATAGATACCTAGAGAGGGCTTCGACCATCGCCAGTATGACCGCATCCCGGCCGGCCACCTTCGTCTACGCCGCGGGCACCGCCGCCCTCAGGGGCGACATGTCATACGTGGAGGAGAGGAGGCAGGCCTATGACGAGAGGCGCAGGTACTTCTGTATAGCAGTTAACGATATCGAGGGGTTGAGATGCCACCTGTTCGAGGGTACCTTCTACGCCTGGTTCGACGCCAGGAGCTATGGCCTGGGGTCCGAGGAGTTCTGCGAACGGTTAAGGGAGCGGGAGAACGTCGCCCTCAGCCCGGGGAACAGGTTCGGCGTGAAGACCGACGGCTTCATACGGGTGCCTCTGGTCCAGCCGGTCCCTGTTCTGGAAGACGTGGTTGAGAGGTTGGAGAGGTTCGTTCAATCCCTCTAGGATTGGCTCAATAGAACGGCTTTTTTCTCCTCCCCCTTCGACCAATGACGATGAAGGCAGTTGGACACGATAGATCCTACAATAATCTATTCTCATAGGAAACTTGGAAAAAGGGTGAGGGGGTTCGGGGAGATCTAGATGCTGATGAGCTCCTCAGCTCCTTTGAAGTACGTCAGCACGTTCTTTCCTTTCTCTGTGATCACGTATCTCTTCTTGGCTCTCTGGGTGCCATACTCCTCTGTGACGAGGATGTGGCCTTCCTTGACCAGCTTGTCTAGTACCTTCTGCGTGGGGTTCCACGACATGTTGGCAGAGTACATGATGCGGGTGGGCTTGTCGATCCCTCTCTCT
>JAUVHT010000059.1 GCA_030593155.1 Candidatus Bathyarchaeota archaeon | reverse complement strand
GTGGACGCCATGATCGTGGTCACCGACCCCTCCAAGATGGGCTTCGCGACCGCCAGGAGGATAAAGGAGCTCACCGAGGAGGTCCACATCGACATCAAGAACATGTACCTCGTGGGGAACCGCTTCCCCGAGGGCATGGAAGACGCCCTTCAGAAGGCTGCGGATGACATCGGCTTCGAGCTGGCTGGGAGCATACCGGTCGACGATAACGTGATGTCCTTCAACATTACCGGGAAACCCCTGCTCGACATACCTGACGATTCCCCAGCCTACAAGGCGGTGGAGGAGATAGCCCAGCGGATCGGCCTCGACAAACTGAGGTGAGACAATAACGTGAAGATTGCCGTGGCCGGGAAAGGCGGGGTCGGGAAGACCTTCATATCTGGCACCCTCGCCCGGCTCTTGGCCCAAGATGGTTACAACGTGCTGGCCGTGGACGCGGATCCCAATATCAACACCGCCTCAGCACTAGGAATCCCGTCGGACATCGCCGAAAAGATAGTGCCCCTCTCCGATAACGAGGAGTTGATCCTGGAGAAGACTGGAGTCGCCCCCGGTAAATCCTATGGCCAGATGTTCAGGCTCACCCCCACTGTCAGCGATATTGTCGACAAGTTCGGGGTCGTGGGGCCCGACGGCGTTCAGCTGCTCGTCATGGGCACGGTGAAGGACGGGGGCTCCGGCTGCATGTGCCCCTCCAACGCTCTCCTCAGGGTGCTGGTCCAGCACCTCCTGATCCAGAGGGAGGACATCCTCGTGATGGACATGGTCGCCGGCCTTGAGCACCTGGGTAGGGGCACTGCCCGGAGGATGGACACCATGCTCGTGGTGGTGGAGCCCCGGATGAAGTCGGTGGACACCGTCAAGAGGATACTGAAGCTGGCCGAGGACATCGAAGTCAGAGAGGTGCTGGCCGTCGGGAACAAGATCGGCTCGGAGAGGGAGAAGCGGTTCGTCGAGGAGATGATGGGCGATCTTGACGTTCCCATCGCTGCATACATCCCCCGCGACGAGGCCGTGGCGGAGGCGGACATGCTGGGGGAAGCCCCCATAGATCACAACCCTAACTCGGCCGCCATAATGGCCCTGGCAGAGCTCAAAAACTATCTCAAGCAGCGGTACGAATTCTGACCCATCTCAACCATTTTATTTCCTTAAACGAGGTAGATCCGAAGATCCATCGGCGTGGGCGACCTTTGAAGCTGAAAGCCATCAAGGTGAAGACGGGGTACTGGCGGCCCGGAACAGACTGGGTCCGGGTGGTCGTCGACGCCGTGGAGGATGTAATCCAAGACGGGGACATAGTCACTGTATCAGAGAAGGCGATCTCGACAGCCCTAGGGCTGATGATCGACGAGTCAAAGGTCGAACCCGGGAGGATAGCCAAGTTCCTCGCGTCCTTCTGGATGCGTAGGATCTGGGGAGGCCCCCTCGGTAAAATAACGAAACTTCGTGGGCACACATTGGAGAGGCTGAGGAAGTACCCCCTCTCTGAGGGCTCCGCCCATAAGCAGGTCGCCCTAAAATATACTGGAATACTCCAGTCTCTCAGGCATTACTCGGAGGGCGGGATCGACGCTAGCAACCTCCCATACTCATATGTCAGCCTCCCCCTGAAAGAACCTCAGAGATTTGCCAAGAAGCTTAAGGAGGCTTTCGATATTGGTGGCTGGAGGGTCGAAGTCCTCATTGTTGACGGCGATACATCGTATTCTAGGGGGAATCTTCACCTTACTCCAAGGAGTGTGCCGGTAAGAGGACTGATTCATCTAGGGGGCTTCCTGACATTCGTGATAGGTAGGATGCTTGGGTTCAAATCCCGCTCAACCCCCATATCTTTCATAGGGGGGGCCATCAACCCCGACTGGTGTCTTACGCTAGCTAACGTGGCGCACAGGGTCAGGGGCTATGGAGCGGGAAGGACAGTCTGGGACATGGCTGAAACCCTCGGTGTAGGGCTGTCAGAAGTCTCTTGGGGTATGTTGGATCTGGTTGACCATTTCCCGATAGTCATACTGAGAAAGTTGCATCGGCGCGCGCCCGGGTGAATTTCAGTAGGGGGCCTGTCCAAGCTTCCAAGGCGTTCATTGAAGCATCCCTTATAGATTGGCTCGTTGTGCCCTCCTTCATAGGTCGGTTCATCACAAGAAAGATTTGTTACATCTGATAGGGCTCATAAGGCGTTTCTCTTCTAATGGCTGACTATTCCTCCAAAATGAAATCAGATTCTCGTTCAAACATGTGAGGATCGTGTTACCCTTGTAGTCGTCTGGGTTTATGTGGTGATAGTATGCACCTCGTTTTCCTCAAGTTGTGGGAAAAATCCCAAATATATAAATCAGTGACAACTCTGGGTAGGTGATCAGTATGGAGCCCGCTCTCAGGGGAAGCGTCGAGAAGATCATAGACATCAACCTGGACGAGGAGAGCCTCAGGAAGAAGTACCAGATATTCAGGTACTACAAAGAGCAGGGGGTCATAAGCTCCGTGGAGAGCGCGCTCTTCGGCTCGGTCTGGACCAACGTGATCACCGCCCTCGTGGACGTGAAGACCCGGGCCAACCAGGAGATAAGCGAGAGCGAGATGGAGGAGTTCAAGAGCATCTTCGCCTCCAGGGCCATGGAGATCAGATCTAGGATACGCGGCATCTCCAACCTATAATCTTTAATAGCCATCCTTTTTGGGGACCCTTGGATAATTTATTACATTCTCTATGAGTCCTCACTCACTTAATTCAACTGAGAAAAGTTAAAATGGTCTAGGAAGCATCATCGTGGGAGCACCATGTCTCATGAGCAATGTGCCCGAGCGATCGTGGGCGGCACTCTGATCGATGGTACAGGCCGCCGTCCGGTGGAAGATAGCGTTGTGTTGTTGAAAGACGATCGGATCATTGCCGTGGGCAAGCGTGGGGAGGTTGCCATCCCCGAGGGGGCGGAGTTCATCGACGCTGCAGGGAAGACCGTTATCCCCGGTCTGAACGACGCCCATACCCACTTCCTGTGGATGGGAATGCGGATGATCAGCGCCGTCGATATGAGCAAGACAGAATCCCTCGCAGAGGCAGTAGACAAGATAAGAACGAGGCTCGGGGAAGCCAATAATGGCGAATGGATACTCGGCAGGGGCTGGGACGACAGCAAGTGGGAGGAGAGGCGTTTCATCGAGAAGACCGATCTGGATCCCTTCTCCCCAGATAATCCCGTCGTCCTCACCAGAGTCTGCGGCCACATGGTAACCCTCAACTCCAAGGCTCTGGAGATAGCTGGAATCAACAAGAACACACCAGACCCTACAGGAGGCCAGGTGGACAAGGGGCCGGACGGTGAGCCGACCGGAGTCCTCAGAGACGCCAGGCATCTGGTCCAGCCCTTCATACCCCCCGAGACCCATGAGCTGGCGCTAGAAGGGCTCAAGAAAGCCTGTGAATACGCCCTGAGTCTAGGTTGCACCAGCGTCCACGACGCCGGGTTGGGCGACTTCGGCATAAAGGCCTATCAGGTCGCCTTCGAGAAGGGCATCCTGAAAGTCAGAGTCAATATTATGTGGAGGGAGGGCCTCTCCGAGTCGATGGAGGGCGTTGGCCTGCATGTTGGATCAATGAACGGGATGATCAGGCTTGGCCCTGCCAAGTTGTTGATGGATGGCTCCCTCGGGGCAAGGACTGCGGCCTTGTACGAGCCGTATGAGGACGATCCCACGACGAAGGGACTGACCATGATGTCCCCCGAGGACCTCAACGAGAAGGTAAAAAAAATCCACGAGCAAGGCTTCCAAGTGGCGGTTCACGCTATAGGCGACTACGGAATAGACTTGGTCATCAACGCCATCGAGGGGGCGTTGAAGGGCTCGCCCAGGAAGGATCACCGCCACCGCATAGAGCACTGCGAGATACTCTCGTCCAGCCAGATAGAGCGTATAAGGCAGCTCGGCATCGTGGCCTCGATGCAGCCAAACTTCGTCGGCGAGTGGAGCGGACCGGACAGCCTCTACGAGGCCCGCCTGGGAAAGAGACGCCTGAGGCAGAACAACCCCTACCGGCTGCTCTTGGACGAGGGTATAAAGCTGGCCTTCGGCTCCGACTGCATGCCCTTCCATCCCCTGTACGGGATCTGGTCGGCGGTCAACCATCCCGTGAAGGCCAGCCGCATCACCCTCGAGGAGGCGGTGAGGGCCTACACTCTGGACTCGGCATACGCATCTTTCGAGGAGGACATCAAGGGCAGTATAGAGCCCAAGAAGCTTGCAGACATAGCCGTCTTGGAGAAGGACCTCACAAAGATACCAGCAGAGGAGATCAAGGACGTCCGTGTCTACATGACCCTTGTGGGCGGCAAGATCCTCTACTCCATGGATTAAGTCACAAGAGGCCCAGTCCTTTTAATAAAATATGATTCATATGTCAGTAGGTGGTCTGGGTGGGGAAGATTAAGACGGTCGAGATCATCGTGAGAGGAGACATCATCGAGAAGAACATCATCCTGAAACTCGCCAACAGGCTGAGGGACTCGAAGCTCAGGGCCGACTTCAACGCCAGCATCGCAGTCCCCCCCTTCCTTGTGGCCTCGGAGAAACGCTATCCGAGCCTGGCTGTCCTCTACGGAACAGTAGATCTCGAGGACCTATTCCAGTTCAAGGCGATGTTCGAGAGCCTATGCTGCGAGGAAGATTGCGACGTCATATCATTCAAAGAGCTCTAGTCGGGGTCACCCTTGGACGGAAAGAGGATAGCCGCCTTTGCGGCAGTAACGCTGGCCTCGGTCGTGGCTTTCCTATCCACGTCAGGTGTTCTCAGCTTGGACGAACGTCTCTCCCTGATAGTGCTCATTATGGCTGCAGGGCTCTGGACGACGAAGGCCGTCCCCCTGGTTGCGACCTCGATCCTCATCCCTATCCTCCAAGCCATCCTAGGGGTGCAGTCGTTCGAGGCTGCCCTGAGGCCCTTCTTCGACCCTGTGGTGATGCTCCTCCTCGGCGGGTTCCTCCTCGCAATAGCCGTCGAGAAGCAGGACCTGGACGAGTATCTGGCCTACCAGATCTTATCTAGACTGAGAGCCGACGCCAGGTTCGTGGTCCTAGCCATAATGGCCACAACCGCCTTCCTCTCCATGTGGATCAGCAACACCGCCTCGACCGCCCTGATGCTCACCATCGCCCTGAAACTGACGGATGAGGTCGAAGACCGGAAGGGTAACTTCTCGAAGATCATGGTGCTGAGCATAGCATACTCGGCAACGGCTGGGGGGCTCTCCACCCTCGTAGGCACGACGACGTGCGCCATGGCCGCAGGCTTCTTGAGGGACCTACTCGGCTACGAGATCACATTCTTGGGGTGGATGTTCTTCGGCCTACCAATATCTCTCATCATGATCTTGGCCATCTGGCTGGTCCTCTTCGTCATCTTCCCGACGGACGTGAAGAGAATGCCCAGCCTGGATGTCAAGGTCGAATCCCTCAACGCAAAGCAGAAACTAACTCTTGTCGTCTTCGTCTTCTCCCTCCTCCTCTGGCTCACTGGCAAGCTCCCTGAGCCCATCGCTGCCACTGTTGGATGGTCTGGTCATGGCCTGTCCTCAAGCGTCGTAGCGGCCATCATCGCCGTGTTCCTCCTCGTGTCGGATCTCGTG
>JAUVHT010000101.1 GCA_030593155.1 Candidatus Bathyarchaeota archaeon | reverse complement strand
GACTGGCCAGGATCTACGTGGAGGCGTTCGGCTGCAGCGCGAACCACGCCGACTCCGAGATGGCCCGGGGCCTCCTGGGCGAGGCGGGTCACACCATGGTGGGGGAGCCCGAGGCGGCCGACGCTACAGTCGTCCTGACCTGCACGGTGAAGACTCCCACAGAGAGAAAGGTCTTGAAACGTATCCGCCAGCTGGTGGTGCTGGGGAGGCCCCTCGTCGTCGCGGGGTGCATGCCGAAGGCCCAGAGGGAGCTCGTAGCGGAGACGGCGCCGGGAGCCAGCATGGTGGGCCCTGATAACCTGTTGGACATCGTCGATGCGGTGGACGCGACCATCGGGGGAGAACGCGTCGAGGCCCTCAACGGAGGGGGGCTTGACAAGACCTGCCTCCCCAGGGTCCGGAGGAACCCCGTCGTCCACATCGCTCCCATCGCCTCGGGATGCCTAGGTGACTGCAGCTACTGCATAGTGCG
The DNA here is from genome assembly GCA_030593155.1 of Candidatus Bathyarchaeota archaeon. The sequence continues at coordinate 3,649 of JAUVHT010000101.1, read as the reverse complement.
GAGGGCCCGGGGGCGCCTCCACTCGTTCCCCGCCGAGGACATCGTTGAGGACGCAAGGCGGGCGCTGGAGGGGGGATGCCGGGAGATCTGGGTCACCGCAGAGGACACGGCAGCGTACAGACACGGTGAAATCGGGCTGCCCCGGCTCCTCGGGGAGCTGACCAGGCTCGAGGGGCGGTTCTACATCAGAGTCGGGATGATGACCCCCAACAACGCCCTTCCGATCCTGAACGATCTCATCGAGGCCTTTGGCTCGGAAAGGGTGTTCAAGTTCCTCCACGTCCCGGTCCAGTCGGGGAACGATGAAGTGCTGGGGCTGATGAGGAGGAGATATTCGGTGGACGACTTTCGGGGACTCGCCCGGAGGTTCCGGGAGGCCTTCCCCTCGCTGACCCTCTCGACGGACATCATATGCGGCTTCCCCGGTGAGACCCAGGGGCAGTTCGAGGACTCTTTGAGGCTGATCGAGGAGATCCGGCCTGAGGTCCTCAACATCTCCAGGTTCTGGCCTAGGCCGGGGACGGACGCCGCGGCGATGGACGGACAGCTCCACGGGAGGGAGACCAAGGAGCGGTCCAGGAGGCTCTCCTCACTCTGGAGGCGTCAGAGCCTGGAGGGGAGCCGCCGCTGGATGGGCTGGAAAGGGGAGATCCTCATCGACGAGGCCGGCAGGGACGGGAGCATGGTGGGCAGAAATCACGCCTACAAGACCGTGGTCCTCCATGAGCCTGTGGCTCTCGGGGAGTTCGTCAAGGTCAGGGTCACTGACACTCACGGCGGTTACCTCTCGGGGCAGACCGTTGAACACGCGACGCAAAACGGTCAAACGAATACCCCCTAACCCAGAAAAAAATTTCGTATTCTGTTCTACAACGGTCCGGATACAAGCCAACGCGCGGCAAAATCGGACCACCGGAAACCCTTTTTCCCATGTTCCCAGTGTAAAGGAAGATATGTCTATTCATCCTGTCGCATATGATAGACCCGGCGAAGTGGTCCTCCTCATGGGGAACGAGGCCATAGCGCGGGGCGCCATCGAGGGGGGCATCTCCCTCGCCGCCGCTTACCCTGGAACTCCCTCGTCGGAGATCGGGAACACCCTGGCCAGGGTGGCCAAGGAAGTCGGCATCCACTTCGAGTGGTCCGGGAACGAGAAGGTCGCCCTCGAGGTGGCCTACGGGGCAAGCCTCTGCAACCAGCGTGCCCTGGTCTCCATGAAGCATGTGGGCGTCAACGTGGCCCTCGACATCCTCAACCCCGTGAGCCTCAGGGGCGTGAAAGGCGGACTCGTGCTTGTCTCGACGGACGATCCCTCCCAGCACAGCAGCCGGACAGAGCAGGACAACAGGTGGCTGGCCAAGCTCAACGACGTCCCAGTGCTGGAGCCGTCCACCCCCCAGGAGGCTAAGGACTATACGAAGTACGCCTTGGAGCTGTCGGAGGAGGTGAAGCTCCCCGTGATGATCCGGACGGTCACGAGGCTGAGCCACATGAGGAGCGACGTCAGGCTCGGGGCCATAGAGAAGCTATCCAGGGAGCCTGAGTTTGACTGGGAGGGCTTCAGCTACCGTGTCGCGGGTTTCGAGAAGCTCTTCCGGCGGCACAAGGAGCGCCACGAGAAGATCGACGGCGTGAAGGAAGTCTTCGAGGGGCTGGAGTTCAACATGCTCAAGCTCGAGGGCGGAGAGAATCTGGGGATAATAGGCGTCGGCTTCGCCCACACGTACGTCATGGACGCGATCGAGGCTCTGGGAGCCGGCGACAAGGTTGCAGTTCTCAAGCTGGCCACGCCGCACCCGTTGCCCGAGAGGCTCGTTGGGAGGCTGCTGGAGGCCGTTGACGTCGTCCTCGTGGCGGAGGAGGTGGATCCCTTCGTGGAGCTCCACGTCAAGGCTCTGGCCAAGGACGTTAAACCGGGTGTCGAGATCCTTGGCAGGATGAGCGGTCACCTGCCCCGGGAGGGAGAGCTGAGCCATCACATCGTCGACAACGCGCTGGCCGGGCTTCTCGGGATGGAGGCGGAGGAAGAGAGGAGAGACGAGCTGAAGGCGAAGGCGGACGACCTCCTCTTCGACAGGATGCTCACCCTCTGCGCGGGCTGCCCCCACAGGTCCTCCATCTACGCCCTGAAGCAGGCGGTGAAGAGCGTCAAGGGCGACCTGAAGGCCGTGGTGGTGAACGGGGACATCGGCTGCTACGGCCTCGCCCACGCCCCGCCCATGAGATTCGAGGACACCTACTTCTGCATGGGCGCCAGCATCGGGGTCTCCCAGGGGATGGCCAAGGCGGGCGTGGACACCATCGCCTGGATAGGGGACGGGACCTTCCTCCACGCGGGCATCCCGGCCCTCATCAACGCCGTGCACAACAAGCACCCCATCAAGGTCGTCGTCGCGGACAACCAGACCATCGCCATGACCGGGTTCCAGACGACCCCCCAGGAGGGGAGGACGGCCACGGGCGAGGCCACGAAGCGCGTCATGATCGAGGACATCGCAAGGGCCTGCGGCGTGGAACACGTCGAGGTGGTCGACCCCTACGACCTGGACGCCGCTGAGGCCGCGTTCAGACGGATGCTCGAGACCGAAGGTGTAGCCATGGTCATCGCCCGCAGGGCATGCGCGATGGTGGCCGTCCGCTCCATGAGGCCGAACAGGCCCGTCCCCTACGTGATCGACCCGGAGAAATGCACAGGCTGCAAACTATGCCTCAGCACCTTCGGCTGCTCCGCCCTAGTATGGGATGAGGACGATGGGAAGGCGTGGATCGACTCCACCCTTTGTATGGGCTGCGGCTCATGTGGGCAGGTCTGCCCGGTGGATGCCATGACCAGGAGGGGAGCGTAGATGGGATCCGCGAAGATCGTCGTGGCCGGCGTTGGCGGCCAGGGGACCCTCCTGGCGTCGAGGCTCCTGGCGGAGTCTGCGATCAGGGTCGGCCTGCCGGTGAAGATCGGGGAGACTTACGGGATGGCACAGAGGGGAGGTCCCGTCATGGGGAACGTCCAGATCGGAGGCGAGCCACACAACCCCCAGATAAGGGAGGGAGATGCGGATGTCCTCCTCGCCTTCGAGCCCGCCGAGGCCGTCAGGAGGGGTGTGACCTTCCTGAAGTGGGGCGGGTTGGCTCTGGTCAACACCCGTGTTACAGCCCCAGTCGAAGTCATCTCGGGTATGGTGTCCTACCCCGAGATGGAGGATCTGATGGCCCTCCTTGGGGAGGTGACGGGCAGGATCGTGTCCTTCGACGCGACCGCATTGGCCGAGAAAGCCGGGGACCCTATTGCGACGAACGTCGTCATGATCGGGGCCCTCGCCGCCAGCGGATTGCTCCCCTTCGGTGAGGAGACCGTGCTACAGGTGATGAAGGAGAGCCTGAGTCCCAGGTATTACGAACTCAACTTGAAGGCATTCCAGCTGGGTAGACGGGCGTTCGGGGCCGCAATAGAGACCTGAGAATCTTTTCAAAGTGGTGGGCCGGGTGAGACTTGAACTCACGACCTCTGCGGTGTGAACGCAGCGTCCTACCAGGCTGGACTACCGGCCCAACTGACATACCTGATCGGGTCTGAGTAAAAATCCTTTTCCCCAATGTCACGACCCCAACACACACTTGGTTGTATGTCCCACCTAGAGCGATAATCTTATAT
>JAUVHT010000054.1 GCA_030593155.1 Candidatus Bathyarchaeota archaeon | reverse complement strand
GGCTAGTTCCTCATCCTCGGGGCCTATGCCCCAGTAGACCCTGGCCTCCTTCCCCGCCTTTATGACGCCCTCGATGTCCTTTATGACGCCCTGCCGGAGGAGCTTGTAGACGCCCTCCACGGTGAGGCGGTCGAAGACCTCCTCGATGACCTTGAAGTCCTCCTGCCGCTTCTCCAGCATGAGGTCTCTCTCCTCGCGGCTCCTCTCGGCTGCCTCCGCCTTCTTCTCGATGCGCTCACGATCCGACAAGCATCAACCATCCCGTTCTACTCGATCTCGAGGACGCCCTCTTTACTCAACCGCTGCACCTGGTTCGCGGTGTAGCGGAAGATCTCTCCCCTCTCCTCCCCCTGGAAGTCCCAGGGCGAGACGAGGACCACGTCCCCCTCCCGGATCCATGTCCTCCTCTTCATCTTGCCCCTGATCCGGGTGGTGCGGGTGTGGCCATCCTGGCACTTGACGAGGCCCCTATCGAAGCCCAGCATATTCTGGACCACGCAGAGGACGTCGTTCTCCGAGGGGTAGACCATCTGTTTCAGGTCGCGCTCGCTCAGGGCCTTCTTCTTTCCCATCCGTTCGCCTCTTATCTCCATATAGATTGTTCCGAATCTTAAAAATCATTTCCAGACAAATTAGCTGATAAAACCATTTTTTACAAGGATATCATCAATATTCTTGGCTTATATCTCTCCTTCTCACCATCTATGCGTAAATGGGAGCGAAAGTAACCGAATTACCGGCTCTACAGGATGACCGGGACCTTCTCCTTGACGGAAACCCCCTCAAGGGTCACCTCAGAGGTGTACGCGTAGACTTCCACCCCTCTACGGTGAGCTTCCCTCAGGTTGCCGGCGAATTCGGGGTCCGTCTCCTCGTTGGGTTTCAGGCATCCAGCGTCGGCTCTCTGGATCAGGAAGAAGGCCGCGGCCCTCCCCTGTTCCAGACCGTCGATCAGAGTCAGGAGGTGCCTGCTCCCCCTGGCCGTGGGGGCGTCAGGGAAGAGCCCAACACCGTCTTTGACCAGGGTGCAGGACTTTACCTCAAGGAGAAGTTGGCCTTTTTTCCCTCGGAGGAGGAAGTCAAGGCGAGATTCTCCGTAGGTGTATTCACGTTTCTCGACGGTGAGATCGAGGAACTCGGGGATCGATCCCGCCTCAATGGCTTCCGCTACGACCCTGTTGGGCGTCATGGAGTCGATGGAGACGAGGCTTCCCCCAAAGTCCACGAGGACCAGGTCGTACCGTGTCTTCCTCTTCTCGGAGCTTTTCTCCAGCAGGTAGACCTTGGCACCGGGATGGAGGAGCTCCTTCATCCTGCCGGGGTTCGGTATGAAGCATTGGGCATGCGCGCCGCCGATTTTTACGATGCCCAGGAACCTGTTGGGCCTGTCCAGGAACGTCGCCGGTAAGAGAGGCCCCGAGAACCGCATCGTCACACCCTTAGACCATGGTTTTCAGGATCTCGTCGAGGGTCCAGGGCGTCGAGGCGGCCACGAGCTTCAATGTCCTGTCCCTCGACAGCTCAAGATCCCCGTCCAAGGCCCCGTCTATCATGTAGGCGCCCCCCGCCTCCTTCAGGATCAGCAACCCCGCCGCGACGTCTGTGGCCCTCAACATATTCCTGACGTCGACGTGGGCATCGACGAGCCCCGAAGCCAGGTGGCAGAGGGAGAGGGCCGCGGACCCCAGCTGACGCAGGTGACCGGCCTCCCGGATCAGTCCTTCTACGCCTTCGAGGGGCGCCCCTTTGCTTATGTCGATGGAGACCATCGCCTCTGGTATGGGCTTCGATTTGGCGGAGCTGATCCGTCTTGCTCCCTGCCAAGCTCCTTTGTTCCGCTCGGCCCTGTAGACCTCCCCGGTGTACAGGTTCATCACAAGGCCGGCCACGATGCGGGAGAGGCGGGGTTTGTTAGACAGCGCGAGGCTCGTGGCTGCGAAGGGTATCCCCTTGGCCATGTTGGTGGTCCCGTCGACCGGGTCGGCGGTCAGGTACGGGCCCCCCCTCCCGAATGAGTAGTCCCCCTCCTCGCTGATGACCCGGACGGGTTTACCTGTCTGCTTCAGAGTCTCGTGTATCGTCTGCTGCGCCTCCGAGTCCAGTAGCTTCTTCAACTCGAAAAAGCCAAGGGCCGGTTTGTTCAGCATGGTTTTCCGGGTGCGGCTTCGCACATTCTCGGCCACCTCAAGCAGGATGGGCGCCCACGCCGAAGCCAGGCTAATTGACACCATTCTCCCTTATACTTTGATGTCTCATTGGTTAATCTTTTTCGCGTTAACAGGGCGTCATTTTCCTTCAAGCAGGCAGATACGAAAATTTCCCGTGTTCCGACTCGACGATCAGGCTGTTCCCCCGTTCTCCTCTCTCACAGTGGCCGACGACCTGGACCCCCACTCCGAAGCCCTCTGCGGTTTCGATGACTTCATCAACGGCTCCGGCGTCCACGATGAACTCGAAGCCGACTCCCATGTTGAAGTCCTCGTACATCTCCCTCCAGTCCACATTGGCCTCCCTCTGGATCAATCCGAATATTGGGTCGGGTTCCACCATGGAGTCCTTCACGTACCTGACGTCCTTCCCCAGGCCCAGGCACTTCGTCTGCCCCCCGCCCGTGTTGTGAACCATCCCGTGCACCGCTGCCCCCACCCTCTCCAGGACCGCGGTGGCGATGGGCGCGAATATCCTCGTCGGAGAGGTCAGGGCCTCCCCCACGGTCATCCCGAGCCCGTCGGGTCGGTCGTCGTACCTGAAACGCCCCGTGAATCTACCTCTCCCAGGGTGAGCGGCTTCCGGGTAAGCCTCCAAGTAGTCGCGGCTTAGAAGGCCGTTCCTAGCGAGGGTCAGGCCGTTACACATGATCCCGCTGTTTACCCCTTCCTCGTACCTGACCTTCCCCCCGCTGCGAAGCCCTACGATCGCATCGCCGGGGGATATCTCGTACCCCGTCACCACCTTTTCGAGATCTACATGGCCGAACAGGGCACCGCAGACGTCAAGGGTCCTCATCTGGTCCGGGAGATCGGCCGTCTCTCCCCCTCCGAATAGCACTGGAATCCCGTGTTCCGCGAGCATCTCGAAGCAGTCTGCGAAGCCTTCCGAGAGGGCGGCGAGCATCTCCACTCTGTCTATACGGAGGGTGTTGAAGGCGATGTAGTCGATGAAGGCGACGGCCTCGGCGGCAACGCAGACGATGTCGTCAATGTTCATGGCCACGGCGTCCTGGGCCAAGCCCTTGAACCAGGACGGGTCTCCCGACTCCTTGTAGCAGATGTAGCTGAGGATGGGCTTGCTCCCGGCCGAGTCCACATGGGAGACCAGCCCCCTCTCAGGATTGGAGGGGTCGGGGGTCACCACGCAGAACGCGCCGGGGTAGAGGTTGTCGACCACGCCCTTGAAGGCGCCGATCCCCTCCTTCTTCACGTCGACGCCCAGGGCTTTGTAGCGGGACATCTCGGATCACGGCGAATATGGAGGTCGGGCGTCTTAAGGTTATGCAATCGACGCTACAGTCTTGAATCTGGCCGGGTCAGGGCTGGGTGATCTGGCCGAGCTTGTTTACGACGGCCTCCTGGAGCTTGATGTACTCGCTGTCGCTTATCCATCCCTGCCGCCTCATCTTCACGAGGCCGGTCATCATCAGGTCGACGGCCTGCCGGCTCCTGAAGACGTTAAGCCTCTCTACCTCCTGTCGGTACATCCGGCCCACCGGGTTGTCCCTGCCCAGGGATTTCACAGCCCTCTCCAGATACTTATCCGTGAACAATCTCCGGGGCCTGATGAGCATGTTCACCTTGCTCTCGGGGCTGTCCGCGAGCATCCTCCTGAACCTGGAGAACAGCCCGGCGGAGCTGGTCAGCTCAACGGGCGGGTGGAAGTCGAATTTCTTCTCGCCGTACTGGAAGACGTAGAAGGGGATGTTGAGCTCCGCTTCTTCAGCCTCAACGTCCACCTTGAACCTGGACAGGGAGCGGATCTTGTTCCTCTTCTTCCGGATGAGGGCGTCTATCTGCCCGGAGATGGCTTTGGCCTCCTCGTTGATGGATCCCAGAATGTCGGCCTTCCCCTTGATCTGGGCTTTCTTCTTCTCTTCTTCCTCCTTGATCCTGTCCTCATCCACCTTCAACTGGGACCTGAACTGGTCCCTCTCCTGCCTTATCTCGTCGTCTCGTCTCTTATCGAGGTTTTTCACGGCGTCGTCTATCTCTTTGAATTTTTTATCCAGTTTTTCGAGGGCGGCTCGCTCATCCTTCAATGCATCGGCGGCGCCCTGCGCCCTCAGCCTGTCGATCTTCCTCTCGATCCTCCTGATCCTCCTCTTCCGTCTGGTGCGCTCCTCCCTGAGGGGAGCGGTCTGCTTCTTGTATCTGGCTCTGATCCTGGATACGTCTCGATCCAGCTTCTTCTTGAGCCTTGCTTCTTTCTTCTTCAGGGCGCCCTTCAAGCGGGCTTGGACCTTGTCGCTGCTGTCCCTGATGTTCAGGGTCTCCTCCCTCAGCACCTTCTTCACTATGTTGAGGGAGTCTTTCAGCCCCCGCTTCGCCATCTCCAGGTTCTTCTCATCCTTCGATAACTCTTTCCGCAGCGAGTTCAATGTGTCGAAGATTTCCTTTACGTCATCGTCTTTCAGAACGGTGTCGAATATGATCGAGCCGTTCACCTGATCAAACTCGACTGTTTCTTCGAGTATGCCCTGTAACTCTCCTCTCTTCCCGGGGTTTGAGATCAAGCCCTTCAGGGTGACGGTCTCTTGGCCTGTGAAATCCTTGAAGTGGGCGGCCCTGCCCTTGAGGGTTTTCAAGAAGGCGTCGGGGTCCTCGGAGACCTTCTCTAGCGCCTTTACGAAGACGTCGACGGCTGGGATCTGGTTGTACTTAATCTTGGTCTGGTTAAGGCCCAGCAGATCTATCAGGAGGATGCCTCCTTCGAAGCGCTTGAGCTGGAAGGGATAATTTGCGCGCACCGTGGCCAAGATGGGGGCGCCTCCCCGACGTGCGTCGGCCAGGATGTACAAGGAGGCGAACTGGAGGTCCTCGGTGAAGGGCTGACCCCTGTCGTCGTCACCCGAGACGTATGGGATCGTCAGCTTGGCCAGACCCATTAAGCTCACCATACTCTTTTCTACAACCGATAAAAAAGTTCGGAGACCGGATTCAACCTTAGTCGAAGCCCCAATACTCTCCGAGCCTCCCCCTTATGGCGTCAACGACCTCCCGGGCCTCCTCCAGGGCGACCTCGGATGGTTCCGGGGGTGGTCTCGGCTCTTCGACGGTTTCTTCGTATCCCATGACCCCCGAGAGGAGGGAGAACCAGCCCTCTGCGACTGTGATGGGGTTGTATCCGCTGCAGCAGAGGTCCACCGCACCGCACTGCACGCTTGTTGCAGCATCGGCAACGGCCTTACCTATGGCTCGGAGCCCCTCGAATGTGAGCCTGAGGCTCCCGAGGCCGTCAAGGAAGTGAGGGTCGGTCCCGCCGTTCCGGATGATGATTTGGGGTTTGAACTCATCGGCCAGGGGCTTGAAGACCTCCTCGAGGAACAGGTCCATGCACCGGTCGTCGGCTCCCGGGGGGAGGGGGACGTTCACGGTGTAACCCTCCCCGGCGCCCTCCCCGATCTGGTCCATGAATCCCGTGCCGGGGTAGATGGTCCTCGGGTCCTGGTGGACGGAGACAAAGAGGACCCTGGGCTCCCCGTAGAATATGTCCATGGTGCCGTTCCCTGAATGGACATCCGAGTCTAGGATCATCACCCGCTCCAGTCCGTGGTTCTCCAGCAGGTTCTGAGCGCAGACCGCCACGTCGTTGAAGACGCAGAATCCTCCGCCGTAGCTCCTCCCCGCATGGTGGAGGCCTCCCCCCACGCCCTCAGCCACCTTCACAACTCCATTCGCGACCAGCTC
>JAUVHT010000027.1 GCA_030593155.1 Candidatus Bathyarchaeota archaeon | reverse complement strand
TGGAGACCGTCTACCAGATGGTCATCAGGGACAGGAACAGGCTCGCCCTCACCTCGGACGTGCTGGCCGCCGCCTACCTGGGAATAAAGAACATCCTGGCCATATCGGGGGACCACACGGTCCTTGGGGACAACAAGGGAGGCCTCTCGGTCTACGACCTTGACTCGGCCCAGTTCGTCTACCTCCTTCATAAGATGATAGACGAGGGGACCGACCTTGAGGGGAACGAGATCCACGGTAAGGTCCCCATCAACGTTGCCATAGCGGCCAACCCCAACGCCAACCCGTTGGAGCCCGAGATTTTGAAGATCGGGCGGAAGGTGAAATTAGGCACCGACTTCATCCAGACCCAGACGATGTTCGACATCGACCTGACCAAGGAGTTCCTGAAGGAGACCGAGAAGTTCAACTGCCCCACCCTAGTTGGCATCTTCCCCCTCAAGTCCTTCGGAATAGCCGACTTCTTCGACAAGTACATTCCGGGCGTCAGCGTCCCCAAGGACCTCCTCGAATCCATGAGGAAGTGCAAGGATGAGCCTGACAAGGAGAAGCGGAAGGACCTTTACGACGAGGTGAACATAGAGTTCTTCGCGCCCTTCATCAATGAGATAAAGAAGACGACTAAAGCAGCCGGGATTCACATGATGGCCGTGCTCTATGAGCGTATCTTCGAGCCCCTGCTCGCGGAGACCATGTGAGGTGAGCGTGGATGATAATTACGAAGAAGAAACCCGATGAAGAAATCGAGGAGATGACCAAGCCCTTCGGAAAGCTGTTCGTCGTCGGCTGCGGAACTTGCTCAACAAGCTGCCAGACGGGTGGCGAGGAGCAGGTCGCCGAGATGGTAGAGATGCTTGGAGACAAGGTCGTCGGTTCAGCCATGGTCGAGGAACCATGCGACATAAGGATCGACAGGAAAGACTTGAAGAAATACAGGGATGTCGTTAAGGAGGCGGACGCGATTCTGGTGATGGCGTGCGGCGTCGGTGTGCAGACCGTGGGTGAGTACTCGGGTAAGATAGTGCTGCCAGCCTCCGACACGCTGTTCATCGGAAAGACGGAGCGGATCGGCAAGTTCTACGACATGTGCAAGGCATGCGGAGAATGCATCTTGGACGAGACCGGTGGCGTCTGCCCCATCACCCGTTGCCCCAAGGGCCTGCTGAATGGCCCCTGCGGCGGCCAGGTGGAGGGTAAGTGCGAGGTCGGCGAGTACGAGAACGACTGCGCCTGGATCCTGATCTGGAAGAATCTAACGGAGCAGGACAGGCTGGACCTCTTCATGACCTTCAGACCCCCCAGGGACAACTCGAAAAAAGTCCTAACAGCTGAACTTATTTTTTAACCCTTTTTTACTCTTAGAAATCGATACATTCGACACACTAGAATAGGTAGTGGAAGATCATGTCGACCCTCCCCCTTTTGATCATGTGCATCCCCGAGAACCTCATGACCTCCCTGATCTTCGCCCGGTTCTCCGGGGCATAACAGTGGATCTTGCAGTTCTTGCAGGTCGGTTTGGGATCAAGGGGGCACAACCTCCTCCTGTCGGCCGAATAGTCGAGGAGGGCCGAACATTCATGACACAGGAGAGGTTTCGGATTCAAATTTGAGGTACCCTGACTATCCGGTGACAGCCACGGTTCCTTGTCAAGGTCTGGATGTTTGTGATTACAGTAGACTTCCATAAATTTCGCAAGGACTCTGACATCTTTGTCTACCTTCCTGTCCACTCTTGCCACCTCCGTTGTTACAAATACTCATTCATTCAGTATCCTAGAGATTGCCCGGAATACATTGTAAGGGCTGAAACAGCTCCTAATAAACGTGAGAGTTGAATGGGAAAATTTGTATCTTTCAGGAAAAGCATAATAGATGTCCTTCGACTAATGAGACTGAATCCCTCCTCTGATAAAGGAGAGATCCGAGACCATGAGTTTGGAAGATGTAAAGACTGCCGCCTTGAAGTATGCGGTCTACAACGCTTCAACCCACGATGGAGTAGCCCAGAAGGGCCCAGTGATAGGGAGGGTCATGGGGGAGAACCCCCAGCTGAAGGGGAGGGCCCGCGAGGTGGTTTCCATCGTCGAGGAGGTGTTGGAGGAGGTAAACTCGTGGTCTCCGGAGCGCCAGAGGCAGACGCTCCAGGAGAGATGGCCGGAGCTGCTCGAGTACCAGAGGAGAGAAGAAGAGAAGAAAACCCTCCCCCCCTTAGAGAATGTTGAGAGTTACGATGAGATCCGCACAAGGTTCGCCCCCAACCCCGACGGGGCCCTCCACCTGGGGAGCGCAGAGCCCATCATCTTCTGCGACGAGTACGCCAAGATGTACGACGGCAAGTTCATCCTGAGGTACGAGGACACCTCCCCAGACGTCAAGGCCCCCATCCTAGAGATCTACGACTGGATCAGGGAGGACTTGGAATGGCTCGGGGCCAAGGTGGACGAGGTCTACATTCAGTCTGACAGGCTGGAGTTATACTACGACTACGCGGTCAAGTTAATTGAGAGGGGCGCCGCCTACGTCTGCACCTGCTACACTGCAGCCTTCAAGGAGCTCTACATGGCGAAGAAGGCCTGCCCCTGCAGGGACCAGCCCCCAGAGGTTCACCTTGAGAGGTGGGGGAAGATGCTGGACGGGACCTTCCAGAAAGGGGAGGCCGTGGTCAGGATCAAGACGGACCTAGACCACCCCAACCCGGCGGTTCGGGACTGGCCGGCCCTTCGCATCGCCACGAGCGCCCACCCGAGGCAGGGGAACAAGTACAGGGTCTGGCCCCTATACAACTTCAGCTGCGGCATAGACGACCACGAGATGGCGATCTCCCACATAATCAGGGGAAAGGAGCACGAGGTCAACACGACCCGGCAGAGGCAGCTCTCGAAGCACCTGGGGTGGGATTACCCCGAGATAATCAACATTGGACGCCTTGGCCTGGAAGTGGGCATCCTGAGCAAGTCCAAGATAAGGAAAGGCATTGAGGAAGGAGTATACTCCGGCTGGGCCGACCCCCGGCTCGGGACCCTTAAGGCCCTGAGGCGGCGGGGTATCCAGCCCGAAGCAATAAGGGAGATCATGATCCAGGTGGGGCCGAAGCCCATCAACGCCATGCTTAGCTGGGCCCACATAGCCTCGGTCAACCGGCGGATAATAGAGCCCAAGGCGAAGAGGTTCTTCTTCGTCAAGGATCCGGTGGCCCTCCAAGTTTTGGGCTTGGACGGGGGACACGTCGCGAGGCTGATGCGCCACCCGGATCATCCCGACTGGGGCACAAGGGATTACGAGGTGAGGGCAGAGGAGGGTGAGGCGTCGTTCGTGATCTCCAGAGACGATCTCAGCAAGCTGATTCCAGGTAGATTAACCCGTTTGATGGGCCTTTTCAACATAGAAGTGACGGAGAAAAGCCCCAGCGGAGTCAAAGCCCGATACCACTCCAAGGGCCGCCAGGAGGCCAGGGAGGCGGACGCCCCTTTCATCCACTGGCTCCTAAAAGGCGGGGGAATCCAAGCTAAGGTAATCATGCCGGACACTTCGGCTGAGGGCCTGGCCGAGCCAGGCTGCGAAGATCTGAAGGCTGACGATATGATCCAGTTCGAGCGGTTTGGATTCGTCAGGGTGGAGAGCGCGTCTCCGTTCGTCGCTTTCTATTCCCACAGGTGAGATCGGTAGGAGACATCCCACAGATTTCGACGATTTTGCCCCGTTTATCATAAGGTTTAAAAATAGATGTCCGGTTTAGAGGTATACACACTGGAAGGAAATGAAATGTCTAGTCCCGATGTAGATCCTTCGAAGCCTTTCTACGTGAGGTTCGAAGTCCCCAAGGAGGTCGCGGAGGCGGCCTACGAGGCGCTGAAGATCGCCTCCGAGTCCGGAAAGATCCGTAAGGGCACCAACGAGGCCACAAAGTCCATCGAGAGGGGCAGGGCAAAGCTGGTGCTCGTGGCGGAGAACGTGGAGCCCCCAGAGATCGTGGCCCACATTCCGATGCTCTGCGACGAGAGGAAAGCGCCATACGTCTACGTCCCGGAGAAGCAGAGGCTGGGCCAGGCGGCCGGCCTGCTGGTGGGATCGGCGGCTGCGGCCATCGAAGAGCCTGGGGATGGAGCCGAACTGCTTGAGGAGATCCTCGCCAAGCTCAAGGAGATAGTAAAGTAGGATGTCCCGAGATTCCGATGTCCTTACCCCCGCTACTGTTATTCAGATCCTAGGTCGGACGGGGTTGACCGGCGAGGTCATACAGGTCAGGGTCCGGGTGGAGGAAGGACGGGACAAGGGACGGATCATCACCCGGAACGTAAAGGGTCCGGTGAGGATAGACGACATCCTGCTCCTAAGGGACACGGAGAGGGAAGCGAGGAAGATTAGGTAGGGTCTATGATGCCTCAGGTCTTCAAGTGCAGTTTCTGCGGGCATGACATCGCCCCCGGAACGGGGATCAACTTCGTAAGGCGGGACGGGAGAATACTCAGGTTCTGCTCGAGCAAGTGCAAGAAGAACGTCCTGAAGCTCAAGCGGGATCCCCGTAAGTTCAAGTGGACGAAGGCCTATGTGAAACGCTAGTACCCCAATCCAGCTCAGCGTAACTCATTCAACAAGCTTTTTAGCGATTTTCGGCGATGTATTGGACATTACTGTTGATTGTTTCAGCCTTTGTGACTTCCGAACACCCACTTGGAAAGTTTAAAACCTCGGACTACCCCTATAGGAGGGAGCTTTAATGAGCGGCGGCATGTGGGCAGAAAAGTACAGGCCCCAGATACTGGACGAGATGGTGAACCAGACGGAGATCGTCTCCAGGCTGAAGAACTTCGTCAAGGAGAGGAACCTGCCTCACCTCCTCTTCGTCGGGCCCGCAGGCATCGGGAAGACCACGTCGATCCTGGCGCTGGCGAGGGATCTCTACGGCTCTGGCTACAGGAACTACACCCTGGAGCTGAACGCGAGCGACGAGAGGGGCATCGACGTCATCAGGGAGAAGGTGAAGAACTTCGCCCGAACGGCCGCCATCGCCAGCGAGGTCCCCTTCAAGATACTGATCATGGACGAGGCGGACAGCCTCACCTCGGCAGCCCAGCACGCTCTCCGCCGTACCATGGAGATCTACACCCGCACATGCCGCTTCTGCCTCATAGGTAACTACTCGGAGAACATAATAGAGCCCATCCAGAGCCGGTGCAGCATCTTCCGCTTCAGCCCCCTGAGCGAGGTCGACGCCAAAGGTTGGATCAAGATGATAGCCTCCAAGGAGGACGTCCAACTTCTCGAAGAGGGGCTGGAAGCCATCTACGAGGCGTCGAAAGGCGACCTGAGGAAGGCGACAAACCTCCTCCAAGCGGCAGCCGCAACCCAGGAGGGCGTGGTCGACGATGTCGCCATCTACAGCATCCTCGGACGGGTCAGCCCCGGGAAGGTCCGGGAGATACTCAACCTCGGCCTAAAGGGAGAGTTCCTCGAGGCCCGGGAGGCCCTCAGGGCCCTCCTCATAGACGAGGGCTTGGCTGCCGACGACATCATCCGCATCATCTACTCCGAGGTCCTCAGGCTCGGCATCCCCGAGAGGTGGAAGGTCAGGCTGTCTGACACCATCGGGGAGATCGACTACCGTCTCACCCAGGGGGCGAGGCCAGAGATCCAGCTCAGCGCACTCATAGCCAAGCTCGCCCTCGCCGGGGAAGAGATGGACAGATGACTGAGAGCCAGCCCTGGTCCAGCCGGTTCAGGCCCTGCACCCTCAAGGAGATAACCGGGAACGAGAGGGCCATCAGGCAGTTCCAGACCTGGCTCAAATCCTGGGATAAGGGGATCCCCAAGCAGAGAGCCGCCTTCCTACACGGCCCCCCCGGCGTGGGCAAGACCTGCAGCGTCGTCACCCTAGCCAACGACCTGGGCTACGACCTCCTAGAGGTCAACGCCAGCGACTACAGGACCAAGAAGAACCTTGACTCCCTCATAGGGAGGTCCATCCGCCAGAGGGTCACCATAACCGGGAAGCGCCGGATGATCCTCGTCGACGAGCTCGAGGGTATCAGCGGAAGGCAGGACCACGGCGGCATAGGCGCTATAGCCGCCATCATCAAGAAGACCGAGATCCCCGTCGTCCTCGTCGCCACCAGCATCGGCGAGAGGTGGGAGGACAAGTTCAGGCCCCTCAGGGACGTCTCCCTTCACATAGAGTACAACCCCGTCCCCTTCAGCCTCATCCTGATGAGAATCAGGGCCATCGCGGAGGAGCTGGAAATCCATGTCGACGAGGACGTCTTGGAGCTACTGGCGGACAGGGCCGAGGGAGACCTGAGATCCACTATAAACGACCTGGAGGCCATAGCCAGAGGGAGAACCAGAGTCACCATGGCCGAAGCCTCCGGCTTAAGCGTTCGAGACCGGAAAGACTACACCCCGGACGCCCTGATGAAGATGTTCTCCGCCAAGACCCTGAGGGACGCCCGGAGGATCATCTCCTCGGCTCACATCCCCTACGACGACCTCTTCAACTGGATCTACGAGAACCTCCCCCTGGTCCTCGACGACGCCTCGGACCTCGCGGAGGGGATGGACGCCCTCTCTCGGGCCGACATCCACCAGACCCGAGCCCGGAGGACCCAGAACTACCGCCTCATCAAGTATATGTTCGACGAGATGACAGGGGGCGTCGCCCTGAGCCGGAAAAACTCGGACGGGGTGGGCCTTCTCAAGTTGGCCAGGATCAAGGTCGCGGAGCTGGGCTTTCCCCCAAGTGATTTCACCATAATCGAATCCCCCGACGGTATAATGATAAAGCCGAACAGGTACCTGAAGGACGATTGGAGGAGGGTGAACGAGGCCTTCAGGTCGATGGGGGCCAGCTGGGTCAGGGGTGGGGGCTGTTGGAACCTCCCCTACTTCAGGTCCCCCCAGCTCATCTGGCGCTACCGGAGGACTTGGCACAGCCGGCGCCGCCGAAGGAGCATCGCGGAGCGGGTGGCGGATAAGTGCCACATCTCAACGAAGGAGGCGGTGGCCGAGGTCATCCCCCTCGTGAAGGTCATCTTCGAGGAGAACGAAGCCATGGCCCGGGACATCTCCGGTTGGCTCGGGCTGGAGGATAAGGAAGCCGACTGGCTCAAGGGCTGACGGCGTTCAACCCGCGCCAAGGAGACGGCTTTCGCTCATCCTGCGAGAATCGAAGTCGTTTAACGCCCAGTGGCGCCTCGCTGTGATCAGCGATTGAACTTAAATTCTGAATCGTCAACATATGAGGATTATTATGTCTGTCAACGACATCCCCTCCCCGGAGCAGTTCTTCGGCTTCAGGATGGGAACAGACAGGAAACTCGCCCGATGGGACAAGATCGTCGATTACTATCGGATCTAAGACGAGAGATCGGATAAGATCAAGGTGATGGAACTCGGAAAATCGACGGAGGGCAACCCCTTCCTCCTTGCGATCATCTCCTCCCCGGAGAACATGGGGAACCTCGACGCCCTCAAGAAGATAGGGCCCACCCTCGCCTACTCCGAGGAGCTCCCCCAGAAGGATGTGGAGCGCCTCGTGAAGGAAGGCAAGGCCGTGATGGTTATGTCGATGAGCATCCACGCTAACGAGGTCGGAGGCGCCCAGATGGCGCCGGAGCTCGTCCACGAGCTCATCACCTGCGAATCCCCAGAGATAAAGAAGATCTTGGACGAGGTGGTCCTCCTCCTGGTCCCGTGTGCGAACCCTGACGGGAACATCATGGTTGTGGACTGGTACAACGAATGGCTTGACACAGAGTACGAGGGGGTCAACCTCCCCTGGCTCTACCACAAGTACGTCGGCCACGACAACAACAGGGACCTCGTCCTCCTGAACATGGTGGAGACCCGGATGATGGCCAAGGTCCTCTTCGAGGAGTGGTTCCCCGTCGCCTTCATCGACTACCACCACTACGGCAGCTACGGCGGCAGGTACTACATCCCCCCCTTCGTAAACCCCACAGACCCCAACGTCGACCCCCTCATCTGGACGGAGCAGCAGCTCTACGGGGGCGCGATGATCAACCGGCTGGAGCAGGAGGGCTGCATCGGCGTGGAGAACTACGCCGGATTCACTGCGGAGTTCAACTCCACCTACACCCGGGTCTGCGGCTGGCACGGCATCTGCGGGATGCTCACCGAGTCCGCAAGCGCAAGCTCGCCACCCCCCTCTACATCCACTACCACCAGCTCCAGCCAGCTCGGAGGGGCAGGCCCGAGTACAGAAGCCACGTCAACTTCCCTCACCCCTGGCCTGGGGGCTGGTGGCGCCTCAGGAACATCGTCGACCAGCAGAAGGTCTCCGCCCTCGCGGCCCTGGAGCTGGTGGCCAACTACAGGGAGACATTCCTCAGGAACCTCCGCATGAAGGCGGAGAGAGGCATTGAGAAAGGCGAGACAGAACCGCCCTACGCCCTGGTCTTCCCTCCCAATCAGTGGGACCTCCTCACCGCAAGGAAGCTGTTTGAAGCCCTCAATAGGAACGGCATCAAGATGCACAGAGCCGAGGACGGGTTTGAGGTCAACGGTGTCTCATACCCGGCTGGGAGCCACATCGTATACTTCAACCAGATCACCCGCCCCTTCCTCCTGTCACTGCTTATGGACAAGTTCTACCACGACAACCCCTGGGCCAGGAACACCGAGGGAACCCCATTAGGCCTCCAAGATCTTGCGGGTTATAATCTTGCAGCCATGATGGGTGTCAACGTCATCAAGGTCGAGAAACCCTTCGATGCGAAGACGACGAAGGTCGAAGAGTTGGAACACAAAGTGGAACCCGTCACCGAGTCCAAGCACGGATACATCCTCGATGGGAGGCAGAACGACAGCTTCAAGACTGTGAACAACCTCCTCAAAGGCGAAATCAAGGTCTACAGGGTGCTCGAAGAGGTGACAGTCACCGGGGAGACCATGCCCGTGGGTGCCTTCTACATCCCTGACAAGAAAGGTGCGAAGGACGCCTTAGAAGCCCAGATTAAGGAAGTCTACCTCAATGTTTACTCCCTTGAGGCGGCCCCAGGATTCGAGAAACGCGAGATCAAGCCCCTGAAGGTGGCGATGTACCAGCGTTACTGGGGCGGGAACATGGACGAGGGCTGGACCCGATGGATCCTCGAGCAGTACGGTTTTGACTACTCCACG
>JAUVHT010000109.1 GCA_030593155.1 Candidatus Bathyarchaeota archaeon | reverse complement strand
CCTACCGGCATGCGCGACTTCACCATCATCTGGATAGGACAGCTCGTCTCCCTCCTTGGCACAGGCATGACCCAGTTCTCCCTCACCATCTGGGCCTGGCAGACCACCGGCGTCGCCACCGCCCTCGCCCTCGTAGCCTTCTTCACCGCCGTCCCCCAGATCCTCACCAGCCCCCTCGCAGGCGCCATCGTCGACCGCTACGACAGGAAGCACGTCATGATGCTCAGCGACCTCGCCGCCGGCATCGCCACCGCCGCCGTCCTCCTCCTCCACACCAGCGGCAACCTCCAGGTCTGGCACCTCTACATAACCGGAGCCTTCACAGGCGCATTCAGCGCGTTCCAGTTCCCAGCCTACTCCGCCGCCGTCTCCACGATGCTCCCCAAGGAACAGTACGGCCGAGCCAGCGGCATGATCTCCCTCGCCGAGGCAGCCTCCGGCATCATCGCCCCCATCGCAGCCGGGATACTGCTGGGCGTCGTGGGCATCGGCGGAATCATGGCCTTCGACATCATCACCTTCATCGTGGCGATAGGCACCCTCCTCGTCATCTACATCCCGAAACCTACGTCCACTGGCCTCGAAGGCGACAAGCCCCGGAGCATCTGGGAGGACTCGATATACGGCTTCAGATACATCTTCGAGAGACCCAGCCTCGTCGGCCTCCTCGCGGTCTTCCTCTCAATCAACTTCATCCTCTCCTTCAGCTTCACCCTCTTCGCCCCCATGATCCTTGCCCGCACAGGGAACAACACCATGATCCTGGGCAGCGTCCAATCCGCCTTCGGCGTCGGCGGCATCCTAGGAGGCCTGTTGATGAGCACATGGGGCGGCCCAAAGCGGAGGATCCACGCCGTCCTCCTAGGTTGCGCCATCACAAGCCTCGGCACGTGCTTCTTCGGCATAGGCAGGGACCTCACCGTCTGGGCCACCGCAGCCTTCGCCATAATGATCATCATACCCATCCTCAACGGCTCCAGCCAAGCCATCTGGCAGACCAAGATACCCCCTCAAATCCAGGGTCGGGTGTTCGCCACGAGAGCCCTCCTAGCCAGAATCGCCCAGCCCCTCGGCATGGCGGTGACCGGCCCCCTGGCGGACTTGATCTTCGAGCCCGCCATGATGCCCGGAGGAGGCCTCGCCCCGATGTTCGGCTGGCTGGTCGGCACCGGGCCGGGGGCGGGGATGGCCCTCGTCTTCGTCTTCATGGGGATCATCGGGACACTCCCCTGCCTGATGGGATATGCCTTCGACGCCGTCAGGAATATGGAGGACATCCTGCCGGATCACGATGATCTCGCTGCCGAGACCCCGGCCCCCGAATAGGGTTTATTCAAGGCCCCTCATAAAGGCGTAATTTTTGTTATCGGGTCTTCCTGTAATAACCATAATGTTTAAATACGTATTCCATCGAATACAATTCGATAAATATGAAATATAAATCGAGAGAAAGGAAATTGTGTTCAGTTTTCATAAACAATCACAAGGGCAACATCATGGAAGCCACCTGAAAGGAGGGGTGACATAGTTGATCGGAGCAGACAGGAACGAGGAGCTGAAAAAGCTCAGGGAGGAGCTTGAGGAGCTCAAGAAGAGCATGAGAGCCCTCACCGAAGAGAGGCTCACAGAGGTAACAATAGACGATGAGCCTCAAGCACCCGAGACTCGACCCCAACCAGAAAAAGAGCCCACCGAGGAACAGCCCTCAGACGAAGCCGAAGCAATACCACCAAGGGAGGCCCCAAGCTGGGAAGAGGTTCGGAGATACCGTCGGGCGCGTGATTGGGACTCATGGGGCGAGAGCCTGGGAGACTACATCGGAAGCTTCGTGGAGGACGTGATGGAAGGGGTGAGCTCCGAGCTGGAGCGCTCCCTCTTCGCCGACTCTCACATCAGGCACAGGCATAGGGAGAGGAGGAGGGAGCCCCTGGACACGAAGGGGGCAGCGGACGCGATGAGCGCCCTGGGAAACGAGCACAGGGTCAAGATTCTCGAGGAGATGAGCTATGGGGGTCTCTACTCCAGGGACCTCCAGGAGGCACTGCCGGAGATCAGCGCCAGCACCCTCTCCAGCCACTTGGATGTCCTTCAGGAGGCGGGGCTCATAACCCAGGAGAGGAGGAGGGGGCGGTATCTCATCACCATCCCCGGCCGCCTCGCCGTCAAGATGGCCTACCAGATCGCCGATAGGATCGGCCGCAGTAGGAGACACGAATAGGGCGGCTTGAGGCCGTTCACCGGTGACCCCACAATGACGAAGAGGACGAGGTACGACATCTACATGGACACCCTCGAGACCATCCGCAGAAGGGGCAACCAAGGCATCACCAGGATCTCCTACGGGGCCAACCTCCCCGTGAACAGGGCGAACGACGTAGTCTCCTTCCTCACCGAGAGGGGTCTTGTCAAGGAGGACGATTACGATGGTGGTCGGGGGTACAGGATCACCTCCAAGGGAGGGGAGTTCCTGCAGGCCCTCAAAACAGTCAAGACATACCTGGTGCCAGTGGACTTAACAACTAACATGTTGTGAGTGCCTCAACTGAGTCGGCCTTATATCAGGTCAGACGATCAAAGGACCAAACGGACTATATGGAACCAGTCCACACGGGGGAAAGTATGAGCAGGGACACCATATGAAACAGGAAAGATTCCTCTCTGGGATGCGGGGGTTCACCGTCGTCTGGTTCGGCCAGCTGATCTCATTCCTAGGAACCAGCATGACCCAGTTCGCCCTCACCATCTGGGCCTGGGAGAAGACGGGAGTGGCGACGACCCTCGCCCTGGTCGGGTTCTCGTTCGTGCTGCCATACATCCTAGCCAGCCCCTTCGCAGGCGCCCTGGTGGACAGGTGGGACCGGAAGCTGGTCATGATGCTGAGCGACATCGCCTCCGGCATCTCCACCCTCGCCGTCCTCCTCCTCTTCCTCTCGGGCAGGCTCGAGGTCTGGCACCTCTACGTCACCTCGGCCTTCTCGGGAGCCTTCCAGGCCTTCCAGTTCCCCGCCTTCTCGGCCGCCGTCACGCTGATGCTCGACAAGGAGCAATACGCCAGGGCCAACGGGATGCTCAGCCTCGCAAGATCCGCCTCGGGCATATTCGCACCGGTCGCAGCCGGGATACTGCTGCCCATCATCGGGATAGGCGGCATCATGTCCTTCGACGTCCTGAGCTTCGTCGTAGCGGTGGGAGCTCTCACCGTGATCCACGTACCCTCACCTCCTAATTCGACTCCGGCCAAGGAGAGGCCGAGCCTCCTAGAGGACTCGGTCTTCGGGTTCCGCTACATCAAGGAACGCCCCAGCCTCCTGGGGCTCCAGAGCATCTTCTTCATCGTCAACTTCGTGGCGAGCATCAGCTTCGCCCTCCTAGCACCCATGATCCTGAGCCGCACCGGGAACGACAGCATCGTCCTGGGGAGCGTCCAGTCCGCCTTCGGCGTCGGCGGCGTCGTCGGAGGCCTCCTCATGAGCGCCTGGGGCGGCCCCAAGAAGAAGGTCTACGGCCTCCTCCTGGGCCTCGTCTCCAGCTCCCTGCTCGGCAACGTGCTCATGGGCCTGGGTCAGAGCGCCCCCCTCTGGGTGATCGCGGCCTTCTTCTTCCTATTCGTCAATCCCATCACCAACGGCTGCAGCCAGGCCATCTGGCAGTCGAAGGTCCCACCGGAACTCCAAGGCCGGGTCTTCTCCACCAGGGCCCTCATCGCTCAGGCCTCACAGCCGGTGGCGATGTTCGTGGCGGGCCCCCTGGCCGACAGGCTCATGGAGCCCGCGATGATGCCAGGAGGCTCCCTCGCCCCCGTCTTCGGATGGCTGGTGGGAACGGGCCCCGGCGCCGGGATGGCCCTCATCTTCATCTTCGCAGGGCTCATCGGGGCC
>JAUVHT010000129.1 GCA_030593155.1 Candidatus Bathyarchaeota archaeon | reverse complement strand
GTTCAACCACAACCCCTACGAGAACCTGGTGGACCTCGGGGTGACCAGCCACGGAACGCCGGTCCTCGTGAACAGGGAGGTGATGAGCTGCGACCTCAAGGTCACCGTGGGCGCCATCATGCCCCACTTCGGCTACGGCTTTGGGGGAGGGTCGAAGATGCTGCTCCCCGGGGTCGCGGGCCTCGACTCCATCACCCCCAACCACAGGATCGGGGAGGGGACGGGGCCCGGGTGCGTCGAGGATAACGTCCGCAGGCACGACTCCGAGGAGGCCGCGAGGATGGCGGGGGTCGACTTCGTCGTGAACGCCCTGATGAACGCGGACAGCGACGTGGCGGACCTGGTATGCGGGGACGTGGTCGAGGCCCACAGGGAGGCAGCCAAGAGGGCGAGGAAACACTACGCCACCGAGGTCGTGGAAGACGCGGACATCTCCATCGGCAACGGCTACCCGATGGCCAACGAGGGCTACAAGGCCTACCGGATTGCGGAGGAGTCTGTGAGGGAGGGGGGAGACCTCGTCTTCCTCCTCTTCACCCCGGAGGGATGCAGGGTCCACTACTACAACGGCAGGTTCGGCGCCGACTTCGGGGGGAGGGGCTGGAGGCCAGACATCTATGTCAAGGACCCATGGAAGATGGGAAGGGTGCTCGTCGTTACCCCTCAGATCCTCAAGGCCGACGAGTATTACTATGGAAAGGGCTCGGTGTGGGTGAAATCCTGGGCGGAGGCCCTCAGCCTGCTGGAGGAGATTCACGGATCGGACGCTTTGGTCGCGCTCTACCCGACTGCCGCCATGCAGATCTCGGAGAAGAACGCTAGAAATACATAGCTGGCTGGTTGCTGGTCCACGATATTTTTCCTTTCTTAATATCTCAACTCTTATCCTTACTAGAATCAGCATCTGAGTTAGTTCAAGAAAAAGATGGGGAATAGGTCATGTTCTGAGTTTATATTTTATTGAAAATCTCGGTTATGGCATGGGTAATTACATTTCTGTCTCTTGGAGGCATTTTCATCCATGCCTCCGTCAACTTATCGTAGGATTCTGTCTTGGTAATCCAGGCGTAGTGGTATCTTGCTTGATGGGAAGTGTACAGCTTCGTGGACTTGACTCCTTCTGCTTCTTCGCAGGCTTTTGTCCAAGCTTCTTTGTACTTTTCCAAGTCTTCTGGGGTTCCGAAAAAGTCGAAATAGGTTATCACTATCACGGTTTTTCACATCTCATTTCGTTCTTGGTACTTCTATAGCTCCCCACCTCGGAGCTAGGTTCCACTCTATGACACTTACCGTATCAGCCAATAGAACCTTGGTTCTGTCTGGATTGAGTTCATATTTATCATTTACCCTCGCTTGGATGAATCAATAAAGGATAAATACCACTGAAAAGGATTGGAGAAGAGCCTCTACGTGCCCAACTTCTCAGGGACTGGGGTCCACCTCACCTCAGTATCGTAGGGGCTCAATCTCCAATTACTTCCATGGCTTGAATCAGCATCTGAGTGGTTCCAAGAAAAAGATGGAGTATGTTCCATACAGTCATTCATTTCAGAAAATCTTTGGCAAGGTGATGGTAAACCCTCTGGGTGAGTTCTACCGTTTTTACGCTTACTCTTTCGTTGGCCCCGTGAGCGAGCTCTGCAAGATGGCTCGTGGGCGTCTCTGGGTCGAAGAGGGAGAAACCGTAGGCCTCGGCGCCCTGCTCACGCATGAACCTGCAGTCGGTCGCTCCAGGATTTATCAGGGGGACCAGGGTCCCGCCAGGTATCTCTTTCCTCACGGCGTTCTCCATGGCGTCAACGAACTCTGACTGGGAGGGGCTGGAGCTGCCGAAGGACATAAACCCCCTCTCGTCGCCTGGAGGGTCTTCGAAGACGGCTTCGCCCGCCAGAGGGCCGAGCGCTTTTCTCAGATGAGAGATGACATAGTCCTCGTCTTGGCCGGGGAGGGTCCTTATGTCCAAGTCGACGTGGGCAGCCTCGGGTATGATGTTCACCTTCACCCCGCCGTGCACGATGTTCGGGGACACCGTCATCCTGCTGAGCCCGTGTATCAGCCTCGCCATAATCGGCTCTCTGCTCTTCAACCTGCCCAACGTAATGGGGAGGAGCCACGGGTTGGTCAACATCAGGCGTTGGACGAACCCTAGGCCCAGTCCCTCCGCTATGTGGCCGAGGTATTCAGTGGTCAGGGGAGGGCTGTACTTGGAGAGGCGGGTGACCGCTTCGCTCAGCTTCACGACCGCATTATCGCTACCATGGGGCATGGAACCGTGGCCCGCTTTTCCTTTGAACGATATGCGCTTCCTCGCCACGCCCTTCTCCCCCGTCATGAAGGCTATCTTGCCGGGGGCGATGGATATCCCACCTGCCTCGGTGACGGCGTAGTCGGCTTCGACAAGTTCGGGATGATTTTCGATCATCCAACGGGCTCCGTGTGTTCCCCCGGCTTCCTCGTCGGAGACCACAAGCAATATCAGTTCACCTCTTGGCTGAAACCCTTCCTCGTGGAGTTCTATGAAGGTCTGCACCTGTGCTGCAACGATGAAGAGCATGTCCAACGCCCCTCGACCCCAGACGTATCCATCCTTGACAGTGCCCGAGAACGGGTCCTCCTCCCAGGAATCGACGTTCTCCACGGGTACCACGTCGACGTGGGCGGGGCCGAACATCAGCTTGGGGCCATCATCCCCCTTGATCCTCGAGACCAGGTTTCCCCGGTTGGGCGCCGACTCGAAGACCTGGCTCTCAATACCGTGCTCCTGTAATGTTCTTTGTACGGTTTTTATGGATTTCAGCTCGTCGCCGGGAGGGTTCACGCACTTGTTCTGGATGAGCTCCGACAGTAGACTGATCGTATCATTCAAGGAGGCGTTTGCCATGACTGACACCCGTTTTACTGGTTAAATATGAATTTCTCAAGATATAAGATCACCATCTGAATTTGTGTGCTTCATTATCCTAATTCTTATCCTCAGATAGAATCAGTAATTTAGTGGTTCTAAAAAAAGAGGGGGAATTAATTTCGTTTATTCTCTGAAATCTACAGAGTCTAGTTTCGCCATAG
This sequence comes from Candidatus Bathyarchaeota archaeon, assembly GCA_030593155.1. The sequence continues at coordinate 294 of JAUVHT010000129.1, read as the reverse complement.
GATAGATACCATCAACCGGAAGCTCTGGAACCTTGTCGAAGACTTCCTGAATGGACTTTGCATCCTTCGCATTCCATTCGCATATGAACCTGAGCACCTTGCCCTCTTCATTCAGTTGAACCTGGGTTCCCACCCAGTATGCGTCGAGTGTCACATTGGCTGCAACCTTCTTGGCTAAGGGGGTTACTGCCTCGTTTTCCATGGGTTCTGGCAACGTATGAATGGCCATAAACTTAGGCACACGCACCACCTCTCCCTTTTCTTGGTACTTCTATAGCTCCCCACCTCGGAGCT
>JAUVHT010000058.1 GCA_030593155.1 Candidatus Bathyarchaeota archaeon | reverse complement strand
ATCCCGTCCACCAGGTCCCCTATCCTCGCCATCTCGTAGGGTCGCGACGGGTCCAACTGCTTCTCGTACCAGCGGCCCCTCCACTTGGGCTCGCTGAGGTCCCAGCCGACCTGCGTGAACCCCAGCTTCTCGTAGAAGCGCGTAGTCCTCACGTTCCACTCGGGGGTCCCCAGGGTCCAGAACCGCCCCTCCGGGTACAGCTCCCAGACCAGCTCCATGGCCTGGGTGGCGATGCCCCTGTTGTGGAGTTCCGGGTCCACGAAGGTCCTCTCGAGGACGAGGTGCTCCTCGTTGACCTTTCCGACGAACACGCCCCCTACGATCTCTTCGTCGAGAAGGATCTTGTAGCAGTCCAGGAACTCCATGAAGCGGAGCTGAGCCTCGGGAGAGTCGTAACCCGGGGGACCTCCGGGGTCAGGCGCCCCTACATCTACGTCGGTGTCAAACGCCCTTTTTGAAATCTCGGCGAGAATCTCTGCGTCATCCTCCACCGCTTCCACAACGCTGACCCTGTCAGACACGCTCATTCTAATGCACTCCGAATGGATTATCTAATGAGCTACCCTGTTTAATGAATCTGCCTTGTCAGCATGGCATCATGGTGAGATATTCTCTATGGGGAAGAAAGCGCTTAGAAATCTACGCTACCCCCCATTGAGTTCCCAAGGCTTAAAATACGACGAAAAAAGGGGGGATTACCATGGAATCGGATCTGATCTTCTCGGGCTGCGGCACCGTGTGCAACGACTGCGAGTACTTCACCGGAGAGAAGGAGCCGAGGTGCCCGGGCTGCTTTGCACGGGAGGGGAAGCCCTTCTGGGGCGAGTGCAAGCTCTACGGCTGCATGGGGGAGCACGGAGTGGCCCACTGCGGCGTCTGCGGGGAGTTCCCCTGCGACATGTTCATGGACACCTTCGACCCGAGCCACGGCCCCGTGAGCTCGGTGATCAGGGCCGGTATGCTCGCATACAGGGCCAGGCACGGAGACGCTAAGGCTGCAGAGCGGGCCAGGAAGATTGAGCACTAGAGATTGTCTTGTCCCGACGCTCGCTGAAGAAGTGGCTCTTTCAGCCAGGATGTAAGAAACTTTGCATAATGATGACATCCCGTTTTCCGAAATCATCAACAGGAATATTCGAAAAAATCTCCCCTATTCATGTTCCTTCGAGCTGGGAGGCTCCACGTGGATCGTCAATGAGACCTCCGGCATCTCGTTCCTGATCTCGTCTTCCAGGTGGTCGGTGAAGTCGTGGGCCTCCCGCACGGTGAGGGAGGGGTCGACCGAGAGGTGGAGCTCAACGAAGACCAGGGTCCCGCTCCGCCGGGTCTTGACGTCGTGGAAGTCGACGAACTCGGACCTGTGACGCTCCAGCAGCGCCCTGATCTCCTCCTCCACCTCGGGTACACGGTCGTCCATGAGCCCCCTGGATGATTTCAGGATGAGATCCACCCCCATCTTCAGCACCAGGGCCGAGATCAAGAGGGCTATGGCCGGATCCATCAGGGTCCAGCCCGTCAGCTGGGCGACCCACAGCCCTGCGACCACTCCCCCGGAGGTGATCACGTCGGACAGCAGGTGCTTCGCATCCCCCTCGAGGGCGATGGAACCCACCTCCCTGGCTATGCGGCTCAGGTACAACGAGAGGCCGCCGTTCAGGGCCGTGGCGAATATGGAGACGCCGAGGGCGACCTCTATTGAGGTGAGGACAACCGGCTGGTACATGCGCTCCAGGGCCGTATGGATGATGAAGAGGGCCGCAATGATGATCAAGAACCCCTCGGCCAGGCTCGAGATGTTCTCGATCTTCTGATGGCCGTAGGGGTGGTCTTCATCCGCGGGCATCTCCGAGACGTAGACTGAGAAGAACATCAGGAGCGAGGCCGCTATGTTGACGATGGACTCCAGCGCGTCCGATAGGAGCGCTATGGAACCCGACATGAAGTAGGCTCCTAGCTTGATGCTGAAGATGGCGATGCCGCCGCCGACGGCGATGATGGCAGCCTTCTTCTTTCCCATTGTCTCTAAAGCATATGGGGACCTGCTCTTAGGTATTTCTTTCTCATTCCCCGCCGGTCATCAAACAATGGCGTGAGTCTTCGAAAAAACACTGAGATGGGAAGATGTCCGTCGTTTCCCTTGAAAACGTCCATCTCAAATTGCGCTTTCTACAGGTTGTTTATATATTATTAAATAAAAAAACATTGGTTTGATTGTCAAAATGAGAAAACATTATACCGTTGAGTAAGGATTACGATCTTTGGACAATCTGGGGGTGGTTGAATGGTCGATGAGAAAAAAAATGGTTCAAAAAATAACATTATTGAAACCCGACGAAGTCAGGAAGGAGACGAGGAACACTACAGGAAGTTGGCGGAAAGATTCGATGCAGACGTGAGTGAGCAGGCGAAACTCATCATGGAGAAGGAGCTCTTCGAGGAGATAGGGAGGATATCCTCCGAGCTGGCCCACGACCTCCGGGGCCCCCTGCAGACCATCATCAACTGCACCTACCTCCTGGAGACGGACCCCACCAAGAAGGAGCTGCTCGTCCACATCAACGAAGCCGTCAGGTACGCCTCCTCCCTCCTCGACAGCTTCAGGGACTACTACAGGGGCCACGAGATCAGCAGGACGGCCACCAGCATCGACCAGATCGTGGACCTAGTCTTGAATGACGCGACCATCCCCCCAAACATCGAGACGAACGTCGCCCTCGACCCCAAGATAGGACGGGTCCAGATCGACCCTGCCAAGATCCGGAGGACCCTCTACAACCTCGTCAAGAACGCCGTGGAGGCCATGCCCGGAGGGGGAGAACTCACCGTCGAGACCGAGGACGACGGGGACATGTTTCTCATCAGGGTGAGAGACACCGGCGTGGGGATACCGGAGGACATCAGGGATACCCTCTTCAAACCCTTCGGCTCGAAGAAACCGGGCGGCAGCGGCCTGGGCCTCCCCAGCTGCAGGAGGGTGGTCGTGGCCCACGGCGGAGAGATAACCTTCGAGTCGGAGGTCGGAGGGGGCACCACGTTCACGGTGGTGCTGCCCAAGAAGGCCGCCGCCTGATCGGGATGCTCCCGAAGATGAATACGCCGGGAAACCTCGTTCTCCAGGGGAGGCTTGAGGGGTCAGAGGCCGACCTGGGACGCCCCTTGGAATGAATAGTTTTTAACACATAGAGGCGAGTCTAAAGATAGGCACCCTCATCCGAGGGATCAACATGGATCGAGAATACTCTGGTCTGGAAAAGCGACTGTTCGTCGTCCTAGTCATAGCGAGCATAATCATAGTCTCGGGCTTCGCCTACCTCTACTTGGATGTTGGGAAGGCCCCCATCGAGAGTAGCCTGATAGGTGTCATAGACATCGACGGAGCGATAATCTCGGTCGAGGAGACGGATCTCATCTCGGACGCCATCAACCGGGCCATCTCCAACTCCAGCATAAAGGCCGTGGTCATCAAGATCGATTCTCCGGGGGGCTTCGCCCACCTTGTGGAGCAGATCTACCTCGACGTCTTGGAGCTGAAGCAGCACAAGCCCGTCGTGGCCTCGGTGGTCACCGCCCTCTCCGGGGGCTACTACATCGCGGTGGCGGCCGACCTCATCGTCACCCACCCCTCCTCCATGCTGGGGAACATCGGGGTCCTGGGGGTCGCCCCCGAGAGCTACGTCCCCTCCGAGAGCAGCGTGGACACCGGCCCCTACAAGGTGATGGGCTTCTCCCAGCTTCTGTTCCCCTTCAACATCAACAACGTCCTTGAGAACTTCGCAGGGGCCGTCGAGGAGAGCCGAGGCCCCCGACTCGAACTCTCCCCCTCGACCCTCAGGAGGGGCATGATCTACATGGGGACGGAAGCCATCGGCGTGGGCCTGGCGGACGAGATAGGCTCCCTCCAGAAGGCCGCCCAGCACGCCGCGGCGGAGGCGGGCGTGGAGACCTACACAGTCGTGGACGTCGTCTCCGAGGGCGAGGCCACTGGCGTCTCGGCCAGCCACCAGAACGCCACGGGCGTCCCGTGGAGGGAGATGACCCTGGCCACACTGAACACCCTAAACCCGCCGCCTGCCATCTACTACATCTACCTCCCGTCCACCGCGTACAGCTTCGGGAACGAGTCCGCCGTCTCCACGGCGGACCTGAACGGGGAGGTCCTCCCGGCCACCAAGAAGGGCAGCGTGGTGGTGGACCTCTCCCACGGGAACAGGGTCCCGCCAGAGGCCTTCCACCTCCTCTCCGCGGAGCTGGCGATGAGGGGGGTGGTGACGGGCTACGGGGACACCTGGGACCAGGTGGAGTCCTCCCTGCCCTCCGCGGCCTGCCTCATCGTGGCGGCACCCACCGAGCCCTACACGGCCGACGAGTTCCAGGCAGTCAAGGAGTTCGTGAGCGAAGGGCGCATCCTCCTCCTGTTCTACGACCCCGCCAGCGAGTTCAACGACGCCCAGGCCCCCCTGTGGCCCATCAACAGCCTGGCCAACAGGTGGGGCCTCGCCTTCGCCCGGGGCTACCTCTACGACGAGGAGGACCACTACGGCCTCTACAGGAACATCTACGTGAGGGACTTCGAGAACACCACCGTCACCAGGGGCTTGGAGTGCCTCGTCTTGTTCACGGCCACCCACCTCCACTCCACGGACAGCGACGCGGCATGGTCCTCCGGGGACGCCTACTCCTCGTCCTCAGAGCGGCAGGGGAAGTACGCCCTCATCTCCGTCATCGACAAGGGGAACGGCACCGCGGTGGCCTTCGGGGACATAACGTTCATCATGGAGCCCTATGCCTACCTTGAGGACAACTACGATCTCATCATGAACCTGGTCTACAGGATAGCGGAGATCGAGGTCCCCGACATCGAGCCGGAACCGGAGCCCGAGTACAACGTCACCGAGCCCGACCTCCCCGTGGGCACAGTGAAGGTCTACAGGGAGACCGTGGACGGGGAGGAGAGGGACGTGCTCTGGACCAGGTCCTCGGAGAACCAGACCTGGGTGGAGAGGCCGGACAGCACCACCACCTACCACTTTGACGAGGAGGGGAACCTCCTGAGCTGGGAGTCGGACGGGATGGAGCAGGTCTACGACGACCCCGTGCCTGATCTCCCGTACCCCCTGACGGAGGACCTGGGCTGGGCGTACAGGGTAGGATACAACCTCACCTTAGATGATGACCCGTGGAGGGGGGTCCTCCAACACCACGGGCAGGTGGTGGGCTTCGAGTACGTGGAGGCCGGTGACAACGAGACCTACTGGTGCGCCAAGGTCTCCGTCGTGGAGACCGATGAGATCGACAGGATCGAGGACGTCCTCACCATAAACTCCATGGAGCTGCTCTGGGTGTCCCAGGAGGCCGGCCTGGTGAAGGCCGAGAGCGACGTGACCTACTATATCGACGGGGCCCTCGTCCTAGAGGAGAGCCGCAGCCTCCTAATGGTCTCGATAGACAAGGGAGAGGGCTGAGAGCCTTTTTCCTCAACCCATTCCCACTATTCCCTATTTCTAGCCAATTCAAAGGCCAGGGCTAGGTAGACTCTGGCCTGGGAGACGAGGGAGTCTACGTAGACGAACTCGTCTGGGCCGTGGGCGTGCTTCCCGCTGGGTCCGAAGCCTATGGTCTGGATTCCGGCGTAGCGGT
>JAUVHT010000107.1 GCA_030593155.1 Candidatus Bathyarchaeota archaeon | reverse complement strand
ATAATGATGAGGCCCAAGACGGCATACTGTATCCCGAGGCTGGACCACCCATACCGCCCCACGTCCATCCCCGCCACCGCGGGCAACAGCAGCAGCCCGGTGAGGTTGCCGGCCCGCATGAGCACCTCGTCCCAGGCCTTCGAGCCCTCCCGCCTCACCGTCAGCCTCTGCACGAGGAGCTCCGGGTTATACCTGGCCAGGACCAGCGCGCTCCCGACGAAATAGACGAAAGAGACCCCGAAGAGGAGCCAAGAGCGGGGGATGTCGGTGCGACCCGCCGAGGCGTAGAACACGGCCATCATCACCGCGAGCATGACCGTGGACACAGTCATCTGCTTCATCACGGCGCCCCTCGCATCCAAGGCCAACCGTCACCCTCCTCTTGCACTCCACGATCACATACACGCAGTGGTATAACAGGATAACCACAAAGGGACAACACTGAAAAAAGCTCAACACCGACCGTCCGCAAACGACCCTCCGCCCCCACACACACGCTTTGACGGATAGACGACACGCCCTACCCCAGCGGCTGCATGCACAGGGCTTGGTCTACCGGATCTCTCAACGGCTCACCCTCGCAAGCCAGGGTCGCACGCACAACGTTCAGATGTTGACATAAAGCTTATGAACGTCCATACTCGTTTACATTTAGCGGGAGAAATGGACCATGGTTTACTGTTCTGAATGTGGCACGGAGAACGAAGAGGACACCCAGTACTGCGTCAAATGCCGAGCCAACCTCCGCTCCGGGAGAAGAAGGATCGGCCAGCCCGAGGGCCGCGACATGTGCTTCGGCCTCCCCCACGGCGGCTCCATCTTCGGCATCCTCATAGGGCTGGTGATCATCCTCGTCGGCGCACGCGACCTGTTCAACTGGAACATCGACATCGGATCCTACGCGACCATCATCGTCGGCATACTCTTCGTCGCGGGCGCCCTATACACATACAGCCAGAAAAAAGACTAACATACCGTGCGCAAGAATGGACTATTTGAACTTTCTTCACCTACAGAGATGGCCGTCATAATCCGTTTAAATAAGGTGCTTCCCCCCTAGGTACAATCGCTTCTAGACGCACCTTTCACATTCCACTGAAGATAATTCTTCGATCACCCACGCCAGCGAGCCCCGTCACAGTTCATGAACCGGGGGGTTGCGATTCAGCAGATCGCCTCGCCTAACCGCGACTGTATATGGGTCTCAGGCCCGACTGGAAGTGCCTGAGGCGCAGCTCCCTCCCCCTCACCACCTCGACCCTAGGTATCTCCCCCCTATTTCTGTACAGCTCTGTCACCGCCGCCACCGTGTAGTCCAGGTGCTCCACGCCGTAGACGTTCCTGGGCACCGCGAGCCTCACGAAGTTCATGATCCCTTCCCTCTCCTCGGGGGTCCTCAGGTCCCACTCGAAGGCGAAGGGCCCCAGCTCGCACGCCCTTATCCCGTAGTGCCTTATCAGCTCCAGGGTGAGGCCCACCCCGCCGAAGTCCTCCATCTTCATGTTGGTGCCCTCGAAGAACCCGTCCATGTCCAGGTAGACGGCGTGGCCCCCAGGGGGCAGCACCACGGGGACACCGTTGAGGGCCAGCCTCTCGGCCAGGTACCTCACCTGCCCTATCCGTCCCCCCAGGTAGCCCTCGTCGACCACCTCGTAGAGGCCGAGGGTGAGTGCCATGATGTCCCTGCCGCTGAGGCCCCCGTATGAGTCGTTCCCGAACACCAGTATCTGCGTCTCCTTGAGGAGGGTCCCGATGTCCGCGTCGCCGGAGTACTTCCAGTGGAAGACCCCACGGTCCCTGAAGAACAGCCCTCCCCCCATGTTCGCCAGGCCGTCCTTCTTGAAGCTGATGGTGAACCCGTCGGCGTGGGAGAACATCTCCCTCACGATCTCGGGGATGGACGCGTCGCCGTAGCCCTCCTCGTACCGTTTGATGAAGTAGGCGTTCTCGGCGAACCTGCAGGCGTCGTAGAAGAGGGGGATGCCATAGCTGGCCGCCACATTCCTCACCTCCTCCATGTTCAGGAGGGAGACTGGCTGACCAGCCGCCGTGTTGTTGGTGATCGTCAGGTAGATCAGGGGCACCGCATCGGTCCCCTTCTCATCTATGAGCTCCTCGAGCTTCTCCACGTCCATGTCGCCCTTGAACGGGTTCTCCTCCCGGATCCTCTCGACGGGGAAGTCCGTGAACATCTCCCTTGAGAACAGGTTGACGGGGTGGATGCTGTTGTTGCGGATGTTGGCCTCGGTGGTGTCGAAGTGCCCGTTGCTCGGAATGTAATGGTCCTTCTCGGGATCCCTCTCCCTGAGGACCCTGTTCAGCGTGGAGAACAATAGGTGCTCGGAGCACCTCCCCTGGGGAACGATGAACGCGTTCGGCCTTGTCAGCTGGTAGATGCCGCCGTTGACGAAGCCCCCCTCGACATTCTGGAGGAATAGCTCGTCCAACAGCCGCTCCACGTCGTCCTCGCCGCCCAGCACGAGATCCACAGCCTTCCTCCTGCCGTCCCCCCTCTCGAAGGTGTCCCTTATCGCGTCCAGCAGGACGTAGTAGCCGGTGTTCCTCCCGTAGCTCTCGTCCCCGTGCATCAGGGAGGCCCACTGCCTGTCGGTCATCGCCGTGGTCCCCGAGTCTGAGAGATAATCCACCACCAAGAGCTCCGCGGGGAAGGAGAAGACGTTGTACTCCGTCGCCGCGAGGGCCCGCTCCCTCTGCTCCCGCGTGACGTTCCTCAGCCTCCTCACGACCAGATTCTTCCTGGAGGGGACCTCCACCCCCAAGCCATGCATATCAGAAACCATTGAACATCCAGTTGGTTTCCTTTCAACACTCTAATTATGTCTTATCATCAGCCGTGACCCGAAAAGCGTCCACGAGTCGATGGATCTCAGACCGGTGTCAGTCATCCAGAATATTTCTCATATACCGGGCCTCTCCGATCGTCTAGAAACCCTGATAAAGGAAAGGGGTGGACCCCGTGAGCGCCTCAAGGACGATCCCGTCAATCCAGATTCTGGCCATTATCATAGTGGTGGGAGCGATCGCCGTCGGGGCCTACAAGATATACATCCCGAAAGTCTCCAACGAGTCGGATATGCCCGTGAAGTCGGAGGCGGAGCCACCCGGGATGGAGGAACAAGAGGCTCAGGAAGAGGGCTCTCCAGAATCGGCCGAGGACCCCGGCGAGTCAGCCTCGGAGGCAGAGACTCCTCATGAGACTGGAGAGACGGTTGTCGAGCCTTGCCGTGTAATGGTAGAGGCGCTGAACCTGAGCAGGGAGTCGGTCTACGCCGGGGAAGCCGTGGAGGCCAGGGTGCTCCTCAGGAATCTGGGGGAGTCGGAGTGCATCTACGACCTCGAGCTGAGGGTCTCAGGGGAGCACGAGGCCTCTATGGAGGTCGCCCTGGCAGCCAACGAGACCAGGCAGATAACATTCGACATAGTCCGCCAGGAACAGGGAGGATACTACGTCTACGCTGGCAACCTGAGCGACATATTCTACGTGGACAGGGCAGGGTTAGAGATCATAGGCCTGAGCATATATCCAGCGATGATCGCACCGTGGGACCCTATCTGGATAAGCGTCGAGGCCTACAACCCGAACCACGTAGAGGTCAATGACTCCATCAGGTTCTACATCGAGGAGGACATATTCGACCGCACGGTGACCATCGGGCCCCAGGGCACCCAGACCGTGGAGATCAACACGACCTACGAGGTTCCCGCGAGCTACTTCGTACGGGTTGGCAGCCAATCCGGATTCTTCGAGGTGGTGGCGCCTGAGGAAGAGCCCGACCAGCCCGAGGAGCCTGAGCCCACCAGGCCAGAGCCCACCTACTACTGGGCGCCGGACCCAGCGACGGACAACTTCACCAACGTCCTGCCCCCAGAGGCCTCCCCCGTCAGGCTGAGCCTCCCCGCCTTGATCGAGGACATCTTCTTCGATTGGCAGGCGGGAGCCGGGGCC
>JAUVHT010000085.1 GCA_030593155.1 Candidatus Bathyarchaeota archaeon | reverse complement strand
CAGCCCCTTCTGGCTCTATGAATACATAAGGCAGACCAAGACTCCGTTCCCCGAGAAGGAGTACCATTTCTGGCTGTGGGGAGAGGAGGCATGGACCGAGGGGGGGCTGGCGGGGGGGTTCGAACACATAAGAAGGAACGCTTGGGTGGCCTATCTTGCCGGAATAGACGCGATCGGCTGGTTCAACTGGCACTACATATACGGAAACATGTTGGAAAGGGAGGACGCCCTCGGGAAAAGGCTCTACGTCTATACGAACAGACTGAACAAGGAGCTCGCTAAACTACCCACAATGAAGCCAAGTCCTCAGGTCCTGGTGATCCGTGATGAAATGATGTGCGTTCAGCTAGGCATGGCTGGGGAGCTTGGATTGTTCAACGAGTGGGACGTTGTCAACCAGAGAGCCCTGGTCAAGAAGGGGATGGACCTCTCTCAGTACAAATTGATCATCGTGAACGAAGGCAGATACCTTGACGAAGTCGTCGAGAAGCTAAACAAGTACGTGAAATCTGGTGGCAACCTCATTCTGCTCGGGGGCTTTGGTCGAGGGCAGAGGAACTTCTACGATAATGCGACCAGGACAGCCAATTTTCTGATAGAAGAGGGAGTCACTCAGAAGGAGATATGGGGTGAAATGTACTTCAACATCTCGGGGCCCAATCCGCTGGGTCTAAGTCTACAATACGAACACTTGGGTTTGAACGATTGCGTGCTCGCGCTTGAAAGGAACACCCTCACCGAGAGCCATCACCCGATAGGCGAATTCTACCTCATAGAAGGGGAAAAACTAACCAAGATAGAGGACTGCCCCCTCGTACTATATCACAACTCCTCCAACCCAGACGAAGGATCGATCCTGTACTGGGGTGCACAAAATTCAAACTCGGATCCCGATGCCCAGTATGAAGACGTCGTGGAGGTCTTCATCCCAGAGTGTAAATACACCAGGTTCCTCTACAGGAACATCACGAGGGCCTTCGCCGGTAACTTCCTGTGTCTGAACGGCTCCCTCGCAAAAAGCGGGACCGAGAACATGATCATCACCCAGTCGGAGATAGGTGAGGGAGTCATCCTGGCGGGAGTCTCGAACTACTATCCGCAGCTCGTCAACATCGACTACACTCTGAACCTGGACCAGTTCGGCCTCCCCCCGGGAGAGTACTGGGTCCACTCTCTGGACGGGAACTTGACCCTGGGACGGTTTGAATCCCAACGGAATCTACTCGAGGTCCCCTTGTACGTCGAGGCGCAGGGGACGAGGCTCCTCCTCATATCGCAGCAGCAGCCTGACCCATCCTACTCAGTCGATATATTCCCGGACATACCCACCCCCGAGGATGTTGAGGACCTCTGGCTCCCCAAGTTATCCATAGCCAGCGACTACGGATCTGTGACCGGCGAAGGCCCGTACGCCCAAGGCTCAACTGCTTCCTTCAGCGTCTCCCCGACTACGGTCTCGGGCGGCTCCGGGGTTCGCCACGTCTTCACAGGTTGGGACAGCAGTAGCCCCGGGGGCTACACGGGATCTGAGAACCCGGCGGAGGCGGTGATAGACAACGACATCGCCGAGGTCGCCCTGTGGAAGACCCAGTACTACCTGACCGTGAAAGACGGCGTAGGCGGCTCGGTTACCTCCTCCGGATGGTTCGACGCGGGCTCCGAGGTCACCATCAGTGCCACACCGGATTCGGGTTTCACGTTTTCCTCTTGGATCGGCAGCGGTTCAGGCTCCTACTCGGGCTCAAACAGCAGCCACACAGTTACATTGAACGGGCCCATAACCGAGAAACCAGTATTTCTCGATATAGCTGATCCCATTGCTGATGCTGGACATGACAGAACTAGTAAGGTAGGCGAGATAGTAGTTTTCAACGCCATGTTTTCAATAGACAACGTTGGCATAGTTAACTACGAATGGGACTTTGGAGATGGAACCACAGAGACCTTTCTGACTGCAACCCACGTGTATAATGAAGTCGGAACATACACGGTTACGTTGACAGTTAAGGATAGGGTTGGAAATAGCGCTGAAGACACCGTATTAATAACTGTCGAGGATATAACAGAACCATTTGTGAAGAAATGGGGGTTCCCAATATGGATTTTGTACTTAATAGGATTTGGAATTGTTATGGGTATGATAATCTATCTCATGGTTAAATATTCTTAGTGATCAGATAAATCTCTCTCGCGCGAAACAATAGGATCGCAAGCGTGTTTGTTCTTACGTGTGAAGATTCACTCAACTAACCATCGTTAGCGCGCGCGGGTAATATATTGATTATAAATCCAGTAAATCTTTATTGACTCGGTAAAAATTACCAATGAATAATCGTTCAACAATAATAGGGCGTTTATGATGAAGAAAATCCGAGTTTTATACGTGGATGATGAAGAGAATCCACTCATAATTGCGAAAACATTTCTTGAAAAAATTGATTCTGCGATGGTGGTGAACGTTCTTTCTTCGCCCGAAGAAGCCTTGAAAATAATCGACTCTTATCAATGTATAATAACCGATTATAGGATGCCGAAAATGGACGGTCTTGAGTTTGCACTGAAAATTCGAGAAAAGAGCAATGTCCCTATCATACTATATACGGCATGGGGGAACGACGAAGTATTCGAAAAAGCGAATACCTTAGGAATAGATGAGTGTGTTTCAAAAGGTTACACCCGCGACCATTATGAAGTTCTCGCGAAGCGAATAAGGTCCTTGATAAAAAATCATCATTAGAACGAATACTTCACGTCCGCGCGCGCGAGCTTGGTTAAGAGGTAATTCTTTATCTAGAAGGAATGGGTGTGCCACCGGCCCTCGAACTGGACGCGGCACGCGATGAGGTCCTCGGGCTTCAGCACAGGCTCGACGAGGGCGAACTTGCCCTTGTTGAACTTGATCCACTGGCTGTCGGGCAGAATCAGCTTGAGGTAGGTCTCGGTCTGGTCGAGAAGGTAGCTCAGGTATGCGTCGCTCGTGAGGTTCATCGTCAGCCTCGCCGTGCAGGCGGGTTCCATCTCCTCGAGGCTGGTCAGCTGCTTGGAGCCTGTGGCGTTGAATGTGAAGTTGGGCTTCAGCCGGTTTTCGATGCGGAATTCCCAGTCGGTGACGTCGGGGATCGTGGCGTAGACGCTGTCGTTCTCGCTCACCTGGGCGTAGGCGTCGTCCCACTCCCAGGGGTCCCCGGGGGCGGCGCCGTAGCTGTGGATGGTGGCGTCCTTGGTGTCGAAGAGCTTGCCGATGAACTCGCCCTCCCAGAGGACCGGTTCGCCGATGCTGCAGCGGACGGTGAGCACATCGCACTTGAGCCCCGTCCAGTAGAGGTAGAGCTCGTCGGTGCCCCGCTTGATCTTGGTCTCCCCGAAGAAGTTCTCCCCGTTTAGGATCTTGTCCTGCCAGTACTGCCCCAGCGTGCCCTGGAGCCACTGGATCCGGAGGCCCACGTTCTCCTTCCTGCTGAGGATGGCGATGGGAGCCTGTGTAGTGGTGTCCCTGAGGACGTGGACCCTGTTGAGCTCCGGATCGTAGAGGGGCGTGAGCTCCTTGACGTAGCCTATCTTGAAGAGGGCGGTGGGCGTGGCCCCGGGGCTGCCTCCGTAGGTTGCCTCGGTGTAGTTCTTGTAGCCGAACTCGATCTGGTCCTTGCCTCGGTATCTTACCATTTTTTCTCACTCCTTTTACGCGTAATAGAGGACCTCGACGTGCAGCCGGCTCCTGTAGAGCCTGGGGTGCGCGTCTCCCTCGTCGATGTCCCGCCAGCTGCCGGTCTCGACGAACTCCAAGCCGACGCCGGGGTCGTTGCACCTGGAGTGGATGATCCGGTCCACCTCCGTGACCATCCTGTGACGCTTGTCCTGGTCCCCCTTGCTCCAGACGTCCACGGCGTAGGTGGCCTCGAACCGCCTCTGGGCCTGGCTGGGGTCCTCGCTGAAGCCGATGGCCCGGGGCCTGGTGAGGACCTGGCTGACCACGACCTGGGGCATCTTCTCTTGGGCTTCGTACCAATCGGTGCTGAACTTGGGGGTGAAGTCCAGGCCCCAGTTGTCCTTGAGGAGCTCCATGATGGCGATCTTGGTGTCCATTATGCCTTCCTCTCAGCCTCCACCATGACGTAGGCGTCGGTCTCGTCAAGGCTGGTAATGTGATACCGGGCGCCGTCGACCTCCACTTCGTATTCGTCCTCCTGGATGGCCGTCCACCTCGCCATGAAGAGCCGGATGAGGTTCTCCTTGATTGTGCCCGGGGGGATGTCCCTCTCCCGGCCTTTCCGCTCGAGGAAGGCCTTCTCCTCGTGGCTGGACTCCGAGTATGTGGGCTGGCCATAGTCGTTCTCGCCCATCTGGGTGAGTTTGACGATTGTCACGGCCCTGCCGCGGGTTCTTA
>JAUVHT010000013.1 GCA_030593155.1 Candidatus Bathyarchaeota archaeon | reverse complement strand
GCGAAGATTGGCGTTTTGAAAGAGGGGAAGGCCATGACGGTCAGGAAGGGAGCGGAGGTACTGTTCGAGATCCCCTTGGACGATCTCATCGGGGCCTGGAAGACCCCCCTGGAGGCGGCGAGATGAGGCGCGAGGACATCAGGGTCCTGATGATGAGGGCCCCTGGGACGAACTGCGATCTGGAGACGGTGAGGGCCTTCAACGACCTGGGGGTCCAGACCCACCTGGTCCACTCCCAGAATGTCTTCAGGGAGAAGAACCTCCTGGACTACGACATCCTCGTCTTCCCAGGGGGATTCAGCTATGGGGACTACGTGAGGAGCGGAGCCATCTGGGCCAAGGAGTGCGAGTCCCGCATCGGGAGGGAGATGGTGGAGTTCGTCGAGACCGGTCGGCCGGTGATCGGCATCTGCAACGGCTTCCAGGTGCTTGTGGAGACCGGCTTCCTCCCCGGCTTCGAGGGGCGCTCCCCCACCCCCCAGGCGGCTCTCGGGAATAGCACCCACGGCTACCAGAACCGGTGGATCCGGATGAAGAACGTCGGCAGGGGCAACTGCGCAATGCTCGGGGACCTACCCAAGGGATATGTCACCAAGTGCCCCGTGGCCCACGGCGAGGGCAGGTTCATGCTGCCCACCGACCGCCAGGAGGAGTATCTGCAGAGGCTGCATGAGAACGACCAGCTCGTCTTCAGGTACGTGAAAGCCGACGGCTCCTACGCCGAGGGGGATTGGCCCGAGAACCCCAACGGTGCCTTCCATGATATCGCAGGCATCTGCAACCCCGAGGGGAACGTCCTGGGGTTCATGCCCCACCCCGAGAGGGCCTACTTCGGATACCTGATGCCAGAGTGGACCAAGAAGGGGAAGCCTGAGGAGTACGGGGACGGCAGGCTCTTCTTCGAGTCCGTCGTACGGTTCGTGGAGGCTAATTTCTAGAGGCCCTCTTGCGCCGATACTCCCCCAGTTTCTCCTTCAACCCCTCATCAGCGAGGGCGAGGATCTCAATCGCCAGGAGGGCGGCGTTCCGGGCGTTGTCGATCCCCACGCAGGCCACGGGCACGCCGGTGGGCATCTGGACGATGGAGAGCAGCGAGTCCAGACCCCCGAGCTTGACGTCCTTGGGGACCCCGATAACGGGTTTCAGCGTGTGGGCCGCTATGAACCCCGGCAGGGCGGCGGAGAGGCCCGCGATGGCTATGAAGACCTCCGAGTCTGAGGCCTCGACAAAATCCTTAAGGGCCTGAGGATTCCGATGGGCGGAGAACACCTCGAAATCGTGATCGACGCCGAAATCCTTCAGAATGGCTTCCGCCTTCTCCCCTAGCTCCCGGTCTGACTCGCTCCCGATGATCAACGAAACACGCGCCATGGTCCCACACCTAGAGTATAGCCCTATGGTTTTAAGAAACTAGCCACGCCGCGGCGTTTCGAGGGTTGTTAAGCTTATTTAGTATTAACCTAAATTGATTCCAGTGAGACCTAATGGTTAAAAAAGTCATCATCATGGGGGCGGCGGGCCGGGACTTCCACAACTTCAACACCTTCTACAGGAGCAACCCGGACTACGAGGTCGTAGCCTTCACCGCAGCCCAGATCTCCGACTTGGACGCAGAGTCGGGCGTAGAGAAGAGGGTCTACCCCCCGGAGCTGGCCGGGATCGGGTACCCCAGTGGGATCAGGATCTACCCCGAGTCCATGCTGGAGAGGCTCATAGAGGAGCTGGACGTGGACGAGGTCGTCTTCTCCTACAGCGACGTCTCCCATAGCTACGTCATGAACGAGGCGTCCCGGGCTCTGGCCGCCGGGGCTACCTTCGTCCTCCTCGGGCCGGAGGCGACGATGATCAAGCCCTCGAAGCCCTTGGTGTCGGTCTGCGCCTCCCGGACGGGGAGCGGCAAGAGCCCCACCTCCCGCTGGCTCCTCCCCAGGCTCAGGGAGAAGGGATACAGGGTGGTGGTCATCCGCCACCCGATGCCCTACGGGAACCTGGCCAAGCAGAGGGTCCAGCGGTTCGAGACCCTGGATGACCTGGACAGGCACGAGTGCACCATAGAGGAGAGGGAGGACTATGAGCCCCACATTGAGAACGGGGCGATAGTCTTCGCTGGGGTCGACTACAAGGAGATACTAGAGGCGGCGGAGAAGGAGGCCGACGTGGTGGTCTGGGACGGGGGGAACAACGACTTCCCTTTCTACGAGCCCACGGTTCACATAGTATTGGTAGACCCTCACAGGGTCGGAGACGAGCTCAACTACTATCCTGGGACCACGAATGTTAGGATGGCGGACATCGTAATCGTCAGCAAGGTGAACACCGCCAAGCCTGAGGATGTGGAGAGGACCATCGAGAACGTGAAGGGATTGAACCCGTCGGCTCGTGTCTTCAAGGCCGACATCTTGATCACGGCTGAACGGGAAGAGGAGTTGGAGGGCAAACGGGTCCTTGTGGTGGAGGACGGGCCCACCGTCACCCACGGAGGGATGAGCTACGGCGCCGCCACCATCAAGGCGAAGGAGCTGGGGGCGGTCATCGTCGACCCGAGGCCCTACGCGACAGGGTCCATCAAGGAGCTCTACGAGCTCTATCCCCATCTGGAGAAGGTGTTGCCAGCGGTGGGCTACAGCGAGAACCAGATGGACGAGCTAAGCAAGGCCATCAACGACACCCCGTGCGACCTGGTCCTTCTGGGGACTCCCACGGACATCCGGAGATACCTGAAGGTGGAGAAGCCCGTCGTAAGGGTGAGGTACGAGTTGGAGGAGATCGTCCCAGGGGAGATCGAGGAAGCGATCTTTGACCTCCTCTCCAAGGCCCTATAGGTTCCAACTACATTTTTAGTCATGATTCCATTCTAGATCGGGTTCGTGATGTCGATAGAGAGGATCAAGTATCAGATGCGGAAGACCTTCTACAGCGACGCGTGGCACGGCGGCTCTGTGATGGAGTTCCTTTCGGAGATCAATGCGAAGGAGGTGGCGTCTCGCCCGCTGAAGGCGAGGCACTCCATCTGGGAGTTGGTGCCGCACATGGAGAACTGGAAGAGGGCGAAGGATGAGGACCCGGCTAGGTGGCTCCACAGGATGCGATTCGCATTCCGGATCGCCGAGGCCACACTGGCGACGTACAATGAACTCGCCTGAGCGGGTAGACACGCATTTACGCAATGTCAAATACTGCGCGATACCTGTTTGAAGAACTCTTGGAGCTTGGACTCGTCCAGCCTGCTATCGGTCCTCACGCCGCTGCAGACGTCGATGGCGTAGGGCCTGACCACCCTGATGGCCTCAGCGACGTTCTCCGGGTCCAACCCCCCGGCCAGTATCACAGGAATTCCGACTGTTTCCCTGATCCTCCCGCTGACGCTCCAGTCGTGGATCCGGCCCGTCCCCCCCAGCTCCCTCACCCTGAGGGATGGGTCCCCCGAATCCAAAAGAACGGCGTCAACATGAGGGGCGACGGAAGCCGCCTCCTCGACTGACTCTTCGCCTCTCACGTGGATGACCTGTATGATCTTCACCACTGGTAGGCTTCTCCTGAGCTCGTCGAGGCTGGGGATCCCTATCTCGTCGCAGATCTGGATTGCGTTGGTCCCGCATCGTCTGTGCTGCTCGAGGATGGAGGCGGCGTCCCTCTTGGACGTCAGGAGGACGGATGTGACGAAGGGCGGGATGGAGGAGGCGATCTCCGCGATGGACTCCTCCGGGATGACACCGGGGCCGCTGGGCATCTCCGAGACCAGGCCCAGGGCAGAGGCCCCATGTCTGATGGCGAGCCGTGCCTCCTCTATGCTGCCTATGCAGCAGATCTTCACCTTCGGCGCCACAGTGGATCCCATTCTTCTTCATAGTTATCCTTGGATCACGCGTGCAGGCCGAGCTCCTCCATGACCTCGTCGACGGTCTTCAAGTCGAAGTCTGCCAGGGTCTTCCTCCCGCTTATGACCTTGTAGGAGGCGACGCAGCGCTTGGAGACCTCCCGGACCACGGGGGTCGGGATCGACGGGGGCGGCCCGTTGCCGGTGTATCCGAGTCTTCTGAGGCACTCCCTGAGGAACTCCTTGTCGAGGCATGTCGCCTCTTGGCCCCTGCCGGCCTCGTAGAACTCCTCAGCCCAGTACCTGGCGGAGTCGTGGGTGGGGGGCTCGTCGATCTGGATGAGGCCGCCGTCGAGCCTGCCGAACTCCAGCTTGAAGTCGGGGATGATTAAGCCCCTCTTCCTCGCCTTGGCCCTGTAGAAACCGAACAGCTTGTGAGTGGCCTCCTCTAGCTCGACCCACTCATCTAGGGTCACTAGGCCTTCCTCGATGGCTTGAGCCTTACTGATCTCCATGTCATGACCCACATCGCTCTTCGTGGTGGGAGTGAGGATGACTTCGGGCAGTTCCTCCGCCATCAACAGGTCGTCGGGGACTTCCACGCCGCTTATCGTCCGGGCGCCATCCCGGTAAGCTCTCCAAGCCGAACCGTAAAGATAGGCCCTGCAAACCCACTCGATATCGATGCGCTCCGCCTTGGTCACCCGCATCGACCGGGAGTCTACGGACTCCTCGAAGTGATTGGGGAAGACCCCCCTGGTCCTCTCGAACCAGTGGACCGACAGGGCGTGGAGGCTCTCCCCCTTGTGGGGTATGAGGGTTGGGTAGACGACGTCGAAAGCCGAGATCCTGTCCGTGGTCACGATGAGCATCTTGTCTCCGAGGTTGTAGACGTCCCTGATCTTACCCCTGCGCGGGGGGTTGTTGGCCCCGTAGACGTTGGAGGCCTGAAGGACTTCGATATCCCCCGGGCCGAGGGGATCCGGGACGAGGAACGCCTCTTTTTCGGGGGTTCCGCCGTTATTCATGCTGGTTTATCTCCTCTAATTGAACGTTTTATGTTATATGTTGGACTATTTCAAGTTTTTTTTAACATGGAGGCGAAATATTGCATCTAAGCAGCAAAAATTCTATCAGATTCCTCAAGTCTGATTCTGTAATGTATTGTAAACCTAGAGCATGAAAGTTTAAACAGTCTTCTCGCCCATATGGGAGGCGGTGGCGTTGGTCTCCAGCAAGTTCAAGAAGATGTTCGAGGAGAAGGTAGCGTCTAGCGTCGCCCCCCTAGTTTCTCTCGGTTTGACGCCCAACACTCTCACCGTGATGGGCCTCGCAGCCTCCGGAGCGGCGGCTTGGTGCTACCTTAACTGGAGCTCCAACCCGCTGCTGCTGCCGGCGGCGGCCACCCTCGTACTGCTCTCGGGGCTCTTGGACGCCCTCGACGGCGTATTGGCGAGGAAGACCAGGAAGGCGTCCGCCTTCGGGGGTTTCCTCGACTCTGTGGCGGACAGGTACTCCGACGCCGTCGTCCTCGCCGCGATAACCGTCTCTGGGCTGTGCCACCCCGTCTGGGGGATGGCCGCGTTGATAGGGTCGATGATGGTTAGCTACGCGAGGGCCAGGGCCGAGGCGGCGGGGATCTCCATGGCCGCGGTGGGTTTGGCCGAGAGGGCCGAGAGGATGATCCTCCTGATAGCTGTCTCGTATGGGGCCTATTTCAGGCTGGAGCTATTGGGTTACGGTGTGATTTTATTAGCGCTGATCTCGAACCTGACGGTTCTCCAGAGGGCTGCCCACTTTTACGAGGAGACTAAAAAGCGCTAGGTGCGTCTCCTCCGCCGTTTCGGAGCTGTCTTCCGCTCGATCTTGCTCCGGACCTTGACGACGCCCCGTTTGACGGCGCAGCTTATGCACAGGTACTTTGTGGTCCTGTACCGTGCTATCTGGGCGCCCTGCTGCTGGAGCTCCTTGAGCAGCCTCGAGTCGACGAGGGACGTGTACCTGGTGGTCCTTTTCGCCTTGTCTTTGGGGACCTGGGCCCCGCAGAAGCTGCACTGCACCGTGCCCGAGCGGCCCTTTCCTCCCTTGGAGCGTCCCCCGCTGCTTCTCTTCTTGGGCATTTGGAATCTCGTGACTTTAGTACGGAGCCTACCTATAAATGCTATGAACCGAGGCCCGAAAGGTAACCCGAGGGATGTTAAAGGCTCCTATTTCGTCAGACCGTCGATGATCTCCCCGACGGCGTCTTCGAATATGATGGAGGCCATCCTCTCGTAGCCCTCCCCGTTGAGGTGTGCCCCGTCGCTCGAATAGGCCTCCAACAACCTTCCCTCCTCGTCAGATGTGCCCGAGTAGAGATCCGCCAGTGGTATGCCTTCTCTCCTGCAGCTGGCCTCGATCATGTCGTTCAGCTCTTGGATTAGGGAGATCACAGTTTCGAAGCCGAGGACCGAGGTGAGGGTGCATGCTATGGGCGTCGCTCCGATCTGGAGTGTTTTCTCGTAGATTCCCCTCAGGTTCTCCATGATGCTCTCGGGTGGTACGCCCATGAACAAGTCGTTTATCCCCCCGAGGATGATCACATAGCCTGGCTCCTCAGGAGCGACCTGACGGTCGAACCTCCCGAGCATGCCCCTGGTCGTGTCCCCGTTTATACCGAGGTTGATGACGTAGATGTCCACATCGTCCATGCCTCTCCTCGAGAGCTCGGTGATGATCAAATTGTCCAAGAAATCTGTGTATGGAATACCGTATACAAAGGAACTGGAGGGGTCGTAGGGTTGAAAGCCCCTGGTGAGGCTGTCCCCCAGTGCTACGAAGACCAGTCTGCGGCTTTTGTCCATGGTTGATTCACGATGCCATTCCGCTATTACTCTTTTGCGGAGAGAATAGTCGTTAGGGACGTCTCTTTCACATTTTATTACTTCTGTTGTGTTGCCGAGGGTGTTAAATATCCTCAGAGTAAAACCGATCGCAGTGTTCTCAAATGATGCTTAGTCATCCACCTGAGGAGATCGGAGCGGACCTAGTCCTTGTTAACGGGAAGGTAGTGACCGTTGACCCTTCAGGCTCAGTCGCGCAGGCTGTGGCCGTGAAAGACGGAAGGACAGTCAAGGCAGGGACCAACGATGAGATTCTGCTGCTGGCGTCGGAGTCGGCCCGAATAATCAACCTGAAGGGGAGACTGCTTCTCCCCGGCTTCATAGACAGCCACGAGCACTGCATCCGGAAGGGGATGAGAGGCGACTGGGTCGACTGCACCTCGCCCCCGATGACCACCATCGACCAGCTGGTCGCGGCCCTGGCTGCCAAGGTCTCGGAGAAAGAGGGCGGCGAGTGGGTCGTCGGCTATGGCTTCGACGAGACCAAGCTCACGGATCGGCGCTGGCCGACCAGGCACGACCTTGACCAGGCCTCCTCTAGGAACCCTATCTACCTCGGCCGGGCGGGCGGCCACAACGCAGTGGCCAACAGCATCGCCCTGGGGATCGCCGGCATCACCAAGGAAACCCCCCAGCCTCCAGGGGGGAACATCGAGAAGGACCAGGCAGGGGAGCCGACGGGCAGGCTCGACGAGGTCGCCGCGATGAACATGGTCAGGGCCAGAATCCCCGCGCCCACCGAAGAGGAGGCCGTGGAGGTCATGGTGGAGAACTGGCCCAGGGTCGAGGAGGAGCTCCTCAGCTGGGGGCTCACCACCATCCACGAGGCCCACATCAAGGCCCCCGAGGCCCTCGCCTACCAGAAGCTGTTGAAGGATGGAAGGCTCCGCCTCAGGGCGGGCCTCATGCTGGACGGGATGGCCCCCTACATGGGCCACGCGACCAGCGACCTCTCGAGGCAGGGGCTCAGGACCGGCTTCGGTTGGGGGGACAAGCTCTATGTCATCGGCGTCAAGATCGGCGTCGACGGCGCGATGGGCTCCCTCACCGCCTCCCTCACGGAGCCCTACGCCAACGACCCGGGAAACTACGGGATCAACAGGGTGACCCAGGAGGAGCTCACCGAGGAGACCGTCCGCCTGCACCGGGCAGGCAACAGGGCTTGCATCCACGCCATCGGCGACTGGGCCATCGACATCGCCCTAAACGCCGTCGAGGAGGCCGTGAAATCCAGTGAGTGGGAGGACCACCGCCACAGGATCGAGCACGCAGGTTACGTCAGGCCCGACCAGCTGGAGAGGATGGCGAGGCTCGGAGTAGCCGTCTCCGCCTCCATCGGCTTCTGTCACCCCATCGGTGACAGCCACATCGACGCCCTGGGCCAGGAGAGGCTGAAGGGATACTACCCGATGCGCAGCTTCAAGGAGCACGGCATCGTCGCTGGGGGGAACAGTGACGGCTTCGGCCGGAACTGGGCGATCACGGGCATCGCCGGCTGCGTCACGAGGACCTCCATGGAGGGGCAGGTGTTGGCTGCGGGGCAGAGTATCTCCGTCCTGGACGCCGTGAGGGCTTACACCATCAACGGCGCCTACCTGGAGGGCAAGGAGGGCGAGAAGGGATCCATCGAGGCTGGGAAGCTGGCGGACTTTGTCGTCCTCGACCGGGACATCTTCGCTGTGGACCCATCGGAGATCGTCGAGACCAGGGTCCTGATGACCATCGTTGGCGGGGAAGTAGTCTACGAGAGGGAGTGAGTTTACTCCAGGGAGTCGAGGAGATTCCGGAGCTCCTTGACGTACTCAGGGTCTAGGCCATGCTCCTGAGCCCCTTCCAGCATGAGCTCCACGTAGCTGCGGGCGGGGGCGAAGGGGCCCTCCGGCTTCGCCACCCTGTAGAGGTCCGCCTCGTGCCATCCTCCGTCCTTCCCAAGGACTAGGAAGGTCTCCCGGGTGTAGAGGCCCTGGGGGACGCTCTCCACCTCGTCGAGGTCCAGCATCTCCCCCGGTGGGACGTCGTAGATGACGCCCCTTATGAGGCTCCCCGGATGGGGAATGATGGTGCTGATGCCGCCTCGCCTCTTCTTGGAGTAGTACCTGAACTCCACCCTGAAGTTTGGGAGGTAGGCTTTCATCACGGAGCGGGCGCTGGGGCAATGGCTCCTGAGGAACTTTGGCGAGAGGTTCGAGCCGTATGCGAAATGCAACATAGTATTACTGGAGTCGTCCGCGTACGATAAAAGAACTTATCGACCCTTAGTCTTGGAGGAGCTCAAGGGCCGCCGCCTTGGCCCCCAGCTCTGCGAGGAAGGCGTCGACGGATGAGCCTATGATGATCACATCCCCCTCCCCCGGACCGAGGTCGCCGAGGACCAGTTGACTCGTCTCGGGGTCGAGATCCTCCGCCGTCCCCGGCATGCGAAGATTTCCCCCTTCGTAGACCAGGGTCGTCGCCCCCAGGGCTCCCGATATGAGAGCCGAGTCCCTCTGCTCGATGCCCAGTCTGACCTTCGCCGAGGCGCATTTGACCAGGACGGCGTAGTTCTCCGATCCGACGGTCAGGGATGTCTCGGGGATCTCGGACGTCGACATCACATCGGCGAGCTCGGCCAGAACCTTCCGTCCCTTCTCCGTGAGGCTCATCCCCCCTCGGGAGGCGTTAACCAGCCCCAGGCCCCTCATCCGGCTCACCATGGTCCTGATCGTCCCCTCCCCGAGCCTCAGCTCCCTGGCCAGCTGCTGCCTGCCCACTCCCAGACCGGTCCCTATCAGCTCCAGCCCCATGAGGGCGTGGGCCAGGGAGTAGGCTGGGGGCCTCCCCGGGGCGAGCTTCGCCACCACCTGCCTTAGTACGCTTAGGGGTTCCATTCGAGTACAGATTTCTCCATTCACGTTAAAAAGGGAACACGTTCGTGTACTCCCAAGCTACGATGTCTCCATCTTTTAGGCTCCTTGTGTCGGCGCCAGCCATCCCCAGCTGCCAGCCGCCTTCCTCGTAGGTGTACCAGAGCCAGAAGAAGCCTTCGTCTCCGCTGACTTCGCCGATCTCATTAACGATAGCGCCGTAATCGCCGAGGGTGTAGTCCACGGGCGCTATAATCTCGGTGGCCTCTAGGAGCTTAGCGTTCAAGGGGACCCGGGTGGAGTTGTACCAGACTATGTTCTCCTCGCCGTAGTCGATCCTCATATCTATGAGTATCGTGAGGTCATCGAGGCTCCCCTGCATCGACTCAACCCCCTCCATGAGGGCGTCATAGTCAGCCTGCAGGCCTGCGAGCTTGCTCTGCGAGTTCAGGGCCATGTAGCCCGCTAAGATCGTGGTGCATAACAGGGCCGCCGAGGCCCACATCCAGATACTATTTCTTTCAGACATTTACATTCAACTCCGGCATCAAGCGGTGTATCCCTTTGATAGCGGGTAGGACTCCGACGAAGAAGAGACCCATGTTTGAGAGTGCATGGACCATAGTGAAGGGAATCCCTCCAATCAGTGCGACACTCAGGTTAATGCCGAAGGTGACAGCGAAGACAACGTTCGTGACTAGATCGTATACAAGGGTCAAAACCAGCCCTACAATGGCATACTGAACTCCGGCGACTATCGAGTTCCCGTGGATCACGCTTCTGCTTTCTCGCCCTATAAGCCCGCCTACGAGGCCATACACAGATTCCATGGTCGCGGTTGCGACCAGTATAGGCAACACGAAGCCGTAGGGGTTTATCAGGCCGTAGATCGCCCACGAGAGGAAGCCAACAGCCATCCCCATTCTGCTCCCGAAGGCGAGACCCGTGATGAAGACCAAGACGTCCATGAACTTCACGTTGATGACGCCCAGCATGGCGTAGTTGCTGCCGATGCAGGCAGCCGCCATCACGACGATGATGCTGATCCTCTTCGTCTGGTTCAGAGCTACCAAATCCACCGCTCGCATGGATGGATCATCCATCCATCCTTTTAAGATTTTCCGGACTCGATAATCCTAAAAACACATCGAACCTACATACCCATACCTTCATGTGGTGAGAGATGATCGAGTACTTTCCCGCGCCCGATATCAAGGAGCGTGTGGATCATATCATCAACCTTCTCCGGTTCGAGCACGTCAACCTCGAGAACCTCCACTGCGTCAGGAGCAGGGGCTCCCAGGCGAAGAGGACCATAGCCCGGATCCACGGGCGGAGCAGGATCTGGCAGGCTGTGGGCTTGGAGCCATCGTACGTCATCGAGATCATCGCGGAGAGGTTTGACAAACTCACATACGACGATCAAGACAGGACCCTGATCCACGAGCTCCTCCACATCCCCCACGGCTTCAAGGGGGGCTTCAGGCACCACAGGAACTACGTCAACGCCGAGACCGTGGAGACGTGGTACAGGAGATACCAGCAGAAGAAGGACGAAGGGTCGAGACCGTAGGCGAGTTTATTCCTCGCGAAGGATAAGAATTGGTGG
>JAUVHT010000115.1 GCA_030593155.1 Candidatus Bathyarchaeota archaeon | reverse complement strand
AGGAAGCCCTCACGCTTTACGACTACGGACACCAGCTTCGGCCTGAGGATATCCGCGGACTCGATAAGATCGGCGTGAGCCCCCTTGAAAGCCTCGATGAAAGCCTCTTCATTCACTCCGGACACCGATCCTCTTCTCCTTCCGTATCTTCTCCTGGAGGAGCATCATCCCCTGTATGAGGGCCTCGGGACGGGGCGGACATCCGGGGACATAGACATCCACAGGCACAACCTCGTCTGCGGCGACCACCGCGTACGAGTCGTAGAACGGACCTTTGCCCGTGGGACAGGCCCCTACGGAGACGACGTATTTGGGTTCGCCCATCTGCTCGTAGAGGTACTTGACCCTGATGGCCATCTTCCTGGACAACACGCCCACGATCATAATGCAGTCGCACTGCCGGACGCTGGGCATGGGGAGGATGCCGAGGCGCTCCATGTCGTACTCCGAGCCGCTGGTCTGCATGAACTCCGGGCCGCAGCAGCCCGTGACGAGGTGAATGGGCCAGATGGAATACTTGCGAGCCCAGCCTGCGACGTAGTCGATGAGGCTGTACACGGCCCCAGAGCCGGGAATGCTGTCGAAGTTTCTCTTTAGCTCCTTGGTCCCCTCTTGCACCTTATCTCACCAACTTGTTCAGTTCGGCGAGGAAGTATCCGACTCCAATGAGGACGACGAGGACGTAGAGGGAGACAATGGCTATCGTCTCGAGGGTGACGCTTATTGACATGGCCGCGGTGAGCACCACCCAGGCGAAGGCGTCGAGGGCGAAGAAGACGACGGCGTAGCCGAAGTAGCGGGTTATCCCGAGCATCCTGTAGGATCTCGCCTCCCCGACGGGATCCTGTCCACATTCGTAAATCGTCGTCTTGATCTTGTTCGGCTTCTTCGGGCTTATCAGCCGGGCGACGATGATGGCGAAGGCGAGAAAACCGATCTCGATAGAGGCGAAGGTCCAGAACGCGAGATGATCTCCAATATATATCATCCCCAACCACTCCCCTTTACTGTATGAGTCGCCTTTTTAAGCTTTCACCCAACAACACAATAAACTGAAAAAAAGGGGTGAATACAGGTCATCATAAAATTTTAGAGTCTCGTTCGCTCGCATACAGGTAAAAAATTCTTATAGTTCGAACAATGATTATTGTTTATTATCAAAGTGGAAAGAAAGGAGAGATTAAAAACGTCTGAAATAGACAAGATACATGTGATCTGGCTGCCAGGTCAGGCATGCACAGGCTGCACGATCTCGCTTCTAAACGCCAGCCATCCGAGCCTTCTCGACCTGCTGACCGGTTTCATCCCCCAAGCCGCAGGAGTCACCCTAGACTACCACGCCACCATCATGCTCCCCTGGGGCGACGAGGCCCTAGCGTCCGTCAACGCCGCGGAGAAGGGAGAGCTCGCCCCGTTCGTCCTCGTACTCGAGGGAGCCATCCCGGACGAGGACATGGCCAAGGAGAAGGGGGGATACTGGTGCGTCATAGGAGAAGACGAGGAAGGCAACCCTATCACATTCAACGAGAGGCTCGACAGGTTGGCCAAAAACGCCGCGGCGATCGTGTGCGCGGGCACATGCGCCTCCTACGGGGGCATCCCCAGCGGCAGGCCCAACCCGACGGGCGCTAAAGGAGCCATGGACTACCTCGGAAAGGACTGGAAGAGCGGACTCGGCATTCCCATCATCAACGTACCGGGCTGCCCAGCCCACGGCGAACACATGGCAGAGGTGCTGACGTACGCGGTCCTTGCGGTGAGAGGCTTCCTGCCGCTGCCGGCTCTGGACGAGCACAACAGGCCCCTGTTCCTCTTCGAACACACCGCCCACGAGAACTGCCCGAGGGCCGGTCTCTTCGCCGACGGTAAGAACAGCCACGAGTTCGGCGAGCCCTACTGCATGGGGACCATGGGCTGCAAGGGCCCCATAAGCCACTGCGACGTCCCGAAGAGGGGCTTCGTGGAGGGGGTGGGCGGATGCCCGAGCATGGGCTCCCCCTGCATCGGCTGCACAGAGCCGGAGTTCCCAGACCCGCCCTTCAGCCCCTTCCTGTCGAAGGCGCCGGCAAGCTTCTTCGTATTCGAGAAGATACGCAGCTTCGGCGGGAGCGCAGACGCCGTCTGGAGCAGGATCAAGGACGCCCTTACCGGGAGAGACCTGTGAGGTGGATTGAATGGTACTGAAAGAGATAACCATAGAGCCCTTGACGAGGATCGAGGGACACCTCGGAGTCCACGCCACGGCTGACCTAGACGAGAAGACATACACAGATGCCCGTAGCTTCGGCACCATGTTCAGGGGATGGGAAATCATCCTGAAAGGCAGGGAGCCTGCTGACGCCATCTGGCTCACACAGAGGATCTGCGGTGTCTGCCCGACGCCCCACGGCATCGCGGCCGCGATGACGGTGGACATGGCCTACCAAGCCCCCCCGCCCCCCATGGGGATAGCGGTCAGGAATCTTATCCTGGGCGCGGAGCAGCTATACGACTCGGCCCTGGGCTGCCTCATCCTCGAGGGCCCAGACTACAGCCAGGCCATCGTGGAGAAGTCCAACCCGGACTGGTGGGAGGCGGCGAAGGCCACGAGTTCCCCTCACGCGGAAAACCATGGCTACGCCACCATCGCAGACATCATGACGGGCCTCAACCCGATCTCCGGTAGCCTGTGGCAGGGGTCCCTGGCGATAGAGAAGGTGGGCCGGAAGATGGCCGCCCTCCTCGGAGCCAAGCACCCCCACGTCAACACCCTGGTACCCGGGGGAGTGGCGAAGACCCTAACTCCCACGGACCTGGAGCAGTATGCCGCCATGCTTGCGCAGCACATCGCGTACGCCAAAGAGTTCGTGCCAGTGATGGACGACCTCCTGAACTTCGTCCTCAGCATGGGATACGCGGAGTGCGGTGCCCGGGAGAACCACTTGGTGTCCTACGGCGCATACGAGGACCCCACGGCCTATAACGCCAAGTACGAGGACATGGCGGACTGGGCCCTGAAGAGGGCGGTCTCCCCCGGCGTCATCATCGACGGCGAGCTAAAGACCCAGGACCTCATCGAGATAAACGTCGGCGTCCAGGAGATGGTGGAGTCCAGCTACTTCGACGAGTGGGGGGGAAAGAAGGTTGAGGAGGACTCCCTGGGGAACCCCCTCACCAAGTACCATCCATGGAACAAGACCACGAAGCCAGCCCCCGGGGCCTATGGGCAGTGGGACGGGAAGTACAGCTGGGGCACCTCTGTGCGCTGGCTGGACTGGAAGGGCAGCGGCGAGCTCCACACCGTGGAGCTTGGCCCCATCGCGCGGATGTGGGCCACCGCCATAGGAAAGCTCATCCCGGAGTCCACAGGGAGCAGCATAAAGTTCGCCCTGCCGAAGGCCACCGTCATCCCGTACAGGAACGCCGAGGCGATGGAGTTCGATTGGAAGGTCCCGGAGAAGGTAAATACCGTCGAGAGGATCAGGGCTAGGGCGTACTACCACGCCTACTCGGCATACGTCCTGTACAAGACTGTGCTCGCAGGGCTGGGCCTGGTCAAAGAGGGCAAGGCCAAGATCTGGAACAAGTACAAGAAGGCCAAGGACGGCCTCGGCGTCGGCCTCCACGAGGCCATGAGGGGCGGAGTCGCCCACTGGTGCGTCATGAAGAACAGCCTCGTCGACAACTACCAGATCATAGCGCCAAGCACCTGGAACTCGGGCCCCAAGCTCGGCGAGAACGACCTCGGGCC
>JAUVHT010000111.1 GCA_030593155.1 Candidatus Bathyarchaeota archaeon | reverse complement strand
TCGAAGAGGGAGGACGCGACCTCCTCAAGTCTGTCTTCATCGCCTGACAACTCAGCCCTCTACCTTCCCGTAAAGTTCTTTTCTCCTCGCCTCTAGCAGATTGATCTCCCTGTCTAAAAACTCTGCGGCGACCCCCACCTGGACACCAGACTCCTCCCCGGCGTCTAGGACGGGCTTGATCCTTTCCGCATAGTTCAGGTCCCTGGCATGATGGTGGTCCACGACCAGCCGTTCCACCCCCGCCTCCCTGATGATCTTTGAGGTTCTCGTTCGTCTTCTTCAGCTCAATCTCCTGGTATGGGAGTTCGAAGTAAGTCGAGGGCCGGTCGACGATGAGGGTCTCGGGCTTCTCGGCCATGATGAACTCCAGTTGCTCCTCGAGCAGGGGCCCCTGGACATCGGAGGTGTAGAGGAAGGATTCACCGGCCTCTACGCATAC
This sequence comes from Candidatus Bathyarchaeota archaeon, assembly GCA_030593155.1. Next base: position 3,399 of record JAUVHT010000111.1, on the reverse strand, counting down.
CTCGACCACATAGCCCCGTGTGGCGTCGTGGCCGTGGGGGACGGGCTTGGAGAAACTGATCTCCGTGCCACCGAGTTTGAACCGGCGGTTGTCGGCGTATTCAATCTCACCGGCGATGCCCTTGATGTTCCTGAGGAATGAGGCGGCCCGACTTCTCTGGCTCGGGTTGATCATGCGACTGGGATGCTTGAGAAGCACCCACTTCCCCGTGTACAGCTCCGGCTCCTCGGGGTCGACGTGATCGAAGTGGTAGTGGGTCACGACCAGGACATCGGCCGCCTCCGCCTCACCCTTCACCCTCCCCCACAGCTCCACCTTGGCCTCTTCCTCCAACGGGTGAGGCGGGAGGCCGAATCGGTTCGGGGCCAGGGCCACCGCCGGGTCGATGACGATCCTCGCATCTTCAGTCTGGATCAGTGTTGATGAGCTTTGAACCCCAAGGCTCTCGAAGGCTAGAGGAGTCACTTCCAACGCAGGCAACCACTCCATCTAATTTTAGCGCATCGAATTTATCTGCTTTGAAGAAACAGTCATGAAGGGATGAGCGACATTCCGTCCCATCGAAAGGTTTGGAGTGGACTTTCTTCCCTCAGGGGGACCAAGTCGGTTTCCCGTTTCTTCTCTGCGCGTGATCAGACCTTGGTCAATGTTTGAATTAGCTCCTTGCTCTCGAAGGCGATGAGGGCGCCGTTCACCGTCTGGCCCCCCCTCTTGAACGAGGTCTTGAAGATGACGGAAAAGTCTGCGTCCCGGGTCTGCTTCTGGATGAACCTGTCCAAGATCGCCTCAAAGTGCCCCGCGAACAGCTCAGGGGGGGCGGGCAACATCCCCACACCGGCGGAGTCGGCAAGGGTGCTGATGAAACACCCCATGACGATGTTGCCGAGCTCGGTCAGGGCACCATCAATCATCTCGGGGTCCATGTCGTCGGGGGAGTCCTCCATAGCCATGACTGCCGCGATCTCCCTGGCCTCGCCCTCCTCGAAGGCGAGGAGGATATCGCAACCGGCGTCCCCTTTTATCTCCATCAAGGAGACTATCACCTGATGATCCGTGTTCTCGTACATCTCCTGGATCCTATCCAAGGGGATGACATGCACCTCTGTGACATCGATCGTGATCTCTTCCATCAGGACCTCTGAGAGGGCGCTGGCTGCCGAGTCTGCGCTCGCCCTCCCGATGTCGAGCAGGGCTTCATGACTGCCTGGGAACTCCCCGGTACCCATTGTTCCTTCTCGGACCTCTCTCACGAATTCTACATTCTGCAACCCGTGAACGACGACATCATCAGAATCGGTTCCCAAAACTAAGCCTCTCATGATTGATACCAGCGGGTCTGTTTCATCGTAATAAAATTATTATCGAGTGGAAATATCGACACCCTATCCCGAGGACAACTAAATTGTAATAAAACACACTAGGATTGGAAACGTTGAATTATTCCAGCCCACCGATCTTTCCTCCTCAAATTGATTGATTCAGTCCGAAATTTTCACCGTGTCCGGGATGGTTCGCAGGACCGGTATCCGGATCAACGCGTCCACGAAGATGGGGATGATAAACACAAGGGCGGGATTGCCGCTCTCGTATAGATATCCCCCGAGGAGCATGGCGGGAACCCTTATCAGATTCTGGAGGAGGCTGAGGAAGCCCGTCCATCGGCCCCGGAACTCCCGGGGCACCATCTCCATGCTCATGGTCATCCATGCGCTGCTGCTCATCATCACCCCCCTGCAGCACCAAGCCAGCAGGAGCACCCAGGTCGCCCCAGGAGGAGCGAGCACCAGGAGGATGTAGCTAGCGTAGAAGAAGGGGCGGGTGACGTATATTGTGAACTTCCTCCCCTTCGCATCTGCTAGATTACCCATGGGGATGGCCAGCAGCATAGAGACCAGCACGAAGCATGTACCCATATAGCCGATTATCAGGGAGTCCGCCCCCTTGAACTCGGCGGCGTAGACGAAGGGGAAGGGCATGCTCAGCCCCCAGGTGATGGAACCGAGGGCCTGGACGAAGGCGAAGCGCCCCAGGTTCTCACCGGACCTGAACATCTCCCTGTAGTGGCCTATCAGCTCGCTGACCTGGAAGCTCCCCTCCGTCTCCACGTCCTCGAGGTTCAGGGCGACGTAGACCGAGACCGCCGAGAAACCGACCAGCTGGACGAAGTAGAGGGGCCTTATACCCTGGACAGAGATTCCCCCGAAGAGGTGGACGAGGACCCCGCCGATGGTGGGGGCGAAGATGCTGAAGAACTGCCTGATGGTGGTCCTCATGGCGTACCCCGTGGCCCTGTTCCGGTCCGAGAGGCTGTTCGCGACGAAGATGTTCTGCATCCGGAAGACTAAGGTCATGGTCAGGGTGGCGAAGATCATCGCCACGATGATCCAGACCCAGTCCTGGGCGAACGCGTAGCAGACCACGGAGAGGACCTGGAGGATCATGCCGAGGATCATGATCTTCTTCAGGCTGTATACGTCCGAGAGCCAGCCTGCGGGGATGGAGACTAGGGCGCTGGCGGCGGATCCCACGGCCCTCACGGCGCTCAGCTGGAAAGGTGTGGCCCCCAGCTCCACGATGTACAGGCTGCTGAAGTTCTCGACGAGCTGTCTCAGGAAGGAGGCGACCACGCTCCTGGTTAGCAGTACCTTATAGTTCCTAGTCTGCTCGCGGTAGAACTCCCTGAGCTTCCCAAAGAACGCCACGCTCTCCCTACCCCCCCGTGAGATTGATTCAATACGCCTGCAAACTATTTAAACACTGAACCGTGCAGCACATGCAGAAATTGTAAGACTGATCAGTCATTGCATTTTTTTAAACTAATTGAGCGCGCGGTGCATTCGAGTACCTTGGGAAAACTGGGTAGATCCGGGTTCTATGAAGATCAAAATTTTATCACCGAGGGGATCATTTCGAACAGGATCTGGATGGAAAAGAGGTATATACCCTCAGGATTGGATATTTCCTAATCGCGATCTCAGGAGGAGCAAACGATCCCCGAAAAGCTAAGGGTGAGCGCCGGGACCGCAGCCCTTCTGGGGCTGGACGAGTACTGGCTCGACGTCAAGCCGACCACGGCGTACCTCATGACGTACACCGAGGGGAGCTGCACTGCGAACTGCGCGTTCTGCCCCCAGGCACGAGAGTCCCCCTCGAACAAGTCCCTCCTATCCAGGGTCCTCTGGCCAGCCTATCCCACCGAGGAGGTGATGGACGGGTTACGCCGGGCAGAAGCCTCCCTCCAGAGGGTCTGCATCCAGACAGTGAACTATCCGGGCTTCTTCGACGACGCCCTTGCCCTCCTAAGAAAGATCAAAGAGGTCCGGGAGATCCCCGTGTCCATCGACACATCGCCCCTGACGAGAGCCCAGATGATGGAGCTCAAGACAGGAGGGCTTGACA
>JAUVHT010000151.1 GCA_030593155.1 Candidatus Bathyarchaeota archaeon | reverse complement strand
CCAGAAAAACGCTTATAACTTGAATAAGAGCGAATTTTTATGCACCAAAACTCTCTGCAAGCCTTGGCGTCAGAGATGAGACGTGGCACCCCTAAGCCATGAACACATGCAAAAGATCGCTCAATGCTTACGACACAGTCTTTGGAAAGAACCTTGATCACATGAAGCACCGGTAAGGGAAGGTTTCAAGTTCATCGATGCAAGTGCCGACACAGGATTCATAATCCAAGGCGTTAAAGACACTCTCACTGCATTAAAAAATAAAAAAAGGTATCGGGGTGTCAACCCCTTTTTCTCAGCTCTGGTCGAGTTTTTCCTCTGAGAGATGATATTTGCCGTTATGCTCGATGAAGACGCTTGACTGCCCCATTCGCATCTGCATCATCTCGAACATAGGGGGAAGCCCCAGCTCATCAGGGGATTTTGCGGTCTCAGGGGAGACAGCGCCGTTCTTCTTGAAGATGCTAGCTATCTCGTCGAGCCTTTCCTTCATCATGCTCGGTGAAGGTGATCCCATGCCTCCGCCCATCCCTCGCATGCCCATTCCCATCCTCATGCTTGGTTGAGGCATAATGGGTTCAGGTTTTTCAACGGGCTTGATGTACTCAAACTCCACGTCGTCCTTGGTTCCCTTGAACTGGCTCATGTAGACCCGGTAGTAGAAGCCCCTCATCTCCATGAGCTCCCCGTGGGTGCCCCGCTCGATGATCTCACCGTCGTCGATGACGAGGACCCTGTCGGCCCTCCGGATGGTGCTCAGCCTGTGGGCGATGACGAAGCTCGTCCTCCCCCTCATGAGCGTCCGGAACGCCTCCTGTATCTGTATCTCCGTGCGGGTGTCGACGCTGCTGGTGGCCTCGTCCAGGACCAGTATCGCCGGGTCGGCGACCAGGGCCCTGGCGATGCTGATCAGCTGCCTCTGGCCCTGGCTCAGGTTGCCGGCCCTCTCGCTGAGCTCCGTCTCGTACCCCTTTGGGAGGCGCCGTATGAAGCCGTCCGCGTTCGCATGCTCCGCAGCCCGGATGCACTCCTCGTCGGTGGCATCGAGCTTTCCGTATCTGATGTTTTCCATCACCGTTCCGCTGAACAGGAAGACGTCCTGTAGCACGATGCCCAGCTGGAGCCGTAGGTCGTCCTTCTTGATCTCCCTGATGTCGGTGCCGTCGATCCTGATGCTCCCGTCATTGATGTCGTAGAACCGAGTCAGCAGATTCACGATCGTGGTCTTCCCAGCCCCGGTGGGGCCCACGAGGGCGATGGTCTGTCCCGGCTCGGCCTTGAAGCTGACGCCCTTGAGGACCGGGACGCCTGCGACGTACTCGAAGTCCACGTCCTCGAACTCGACACGGCCCTCGAAGTCGTCCGCTGCGATGGCGTCGGGCGCGTCCGTCAGCTCGGGCACGGTGTCGATGACCTCGAAGATGCGCTCGGCTCCCGCGAGTGCGGATTGGATGCTGTTGTAGATGTTGCTGAACTGGCGTAGGGGGTCTGCGAAGCGCCTGCTGTAGGTGATGAACGTGGCGATGAGGCCCACCGTGGCCATCCCCTGGAGGGTCATCCAGCTCCCTACGCCGGCCACGATGGCGATGTTGGCGTTGCTCAGTATGCTCATCAGGGGCATCATGAGCATCGCGTATGTGTTCGTCTTGACGCTGATCTTCTTCAGGGTGTCGTTGGACGAGTCGAACTTCCTGTTCACCGACTCCTGCTGCTCGAAGGCGATGACCACCCGCTGCCCCGTGATGGTCTCCTGCATTATGCTGTTGAGGGAGCCCATCTCGGCCATCAGGTCCCGGAAGCCCGCTCGGGTCCTCTGGCCCACCACGGCGGTGAAGATCACCATCACCGGGAAGACCACGAGGCTCGCCAGGGCCAGCCAGACGTTGAGGGCGAACATCATCACGAGGATACCCACCAGGGTGATGGCGCTGCTGATGAGCGATGTCACGTTCTGGGAGATGGCCCTCCCGATGGCGTCCACGTCGTTGGTGAGCCTGCTCATGAGGTCCCCGGACATCCTCCCGTCGAAGAAGCCGAGGCTCAGGGTCTGCATGTGCTCGAAGAGCTCCCCCCTCAGCTTCTTGAGGCTCCTCTGGCTGATGATGGCCATGACCCAGCCCGAGGCCATGGAGACCAGGGCGCTGAAGAGGTAGATCCCCGCGAGGAGCATGGTTATCCTCACCAGCCCCGGGAGGTCGCCCGTGATTATGGTGGTGTCTATGGCCACCCCGATGAGGTATGGCCCCGCCAAGGCCAACAATGAACTGACCGCGGTCAATAGGGCGATGACCACCAGGTGGACCTTGTAGTCCCCCAGGTATCTGACGAGCCTGTTGAAGGCGCCCCTCGCGTCCTTGGCCTTCTCGATGGCGCCCATCCCGTGGGGGCCTCTGCCCATCATCCGGCGGGGACGGGACTGCTGCCTGTCGTCTCCGCTGTTTCCCTGCTGGCCTTGGCCGCTCATGCCTCGGCACCTCCGTCGCCGAGCTGGCTCTCATATATCTCCTGGTAGAGGGGGCTCGTGTCCATGAGCTCTTCGTGTCTCCCCTCTGCGGCGATCCTGCCGTTGTCCAGGACCAGTATCTTGTCGGCCTTCAGGACCGTGCTGATCCGCTGGGCGACGATGAAGCTGGTGGTGTCGTCCATCAGGGATTCTAGGGCGTTCTCGATCTCGGCCTCCGTCTCGACGTCGACGGAGCTGGTGCTGTCGTCCAGTATCAGTATCTTGGGCTTAACCAGCAGGGCGCGGGCGATTGCGATCCGCTGCTTCTGCCCGCCGCTCAGGTTGACCCCCCGCTGCCCCACCATGGTTTCGTACCCCTCGGGGAACGCCATGATGAACTCGTGGGCCTGGGCGGTCTTGGCGGCCTTGACGACCTCCTCGTCGGACGCGTCGGGCTTCCCATACTTTATGTTGTCCCTGATGGTGCCGCTGAAGAGTATCGCCTCCTGGAGGCTGATCCCCATGTGGCTCCGGAGGCTGTCCATCTTGATGTCCTT
>JAUVHT010000040.1 GCA_030593155.1 Candidatus Bathyarchaeota archaeon | reverse complement strand
CTTCACCAGCGTCAACACTGCGATGACACCACCTATCATGGCGATCTCGTTCGCGAACTGGATTATGTCGATCCCGAGCTCGGATACCATGTCGATATACTCTGGGGGGATCAGGCTCGGAGCGTAGAGGGGCAGCACCGTGAAAATGATGAGGGTGATCGCTGCCGAGATGATTGCGTTCGTTCTCCTGCTCATCTCATACCCCCCTGAAGCTCGATCGTGTTGGATATCCCGACCAGGTCGTAGAGGGTCTTAAGGCTGATTGTGATCTCCATCGAGGTCTCCAGCTCCTGGTTTATTATCCGCTCCATGTCGTCGGCGTCGACCATCAGGTTGAGGGACAGTGTCTTCTGTGCGCCCGCTGATAGGGACACCGATGAGGAGTCGCTGGCGATCTTTTCGCCGTCAGCGAGCAGGTTGAGCTCCAAGGACAGGTCGGTGTCTAGGAACCCTGGGTTGCTCGGGTTTAGTTCGAGTTGGAGCAGGCCAACACCGGTAGACTCGTCCACGGTCAGTTCCATCGCCAGTCCCCCGCCCGACATCGAACTCTGAAGAACCAAGGTGACGGTGTAGATGCTCAGCACGAATGCGAGGACGGAAACCAACTGTACAACGGCGATGACCACGCCGAGGATCTTTGCGGGTTTCAAAATCCCTCTTACATGATTCGCGGCGTTTAGATTATAAGACTGATGTTTGTCGACATCCCCCACATATCGGAGATCGAAGAATCATCTGTGGGGCTCAACTATGACTTTGAGAGAGTCCCCAGCCTCTTCAACCAGTTTGAACCCTGAGCCTGTATCGGCCAGCCCAAGCCTGTGTGTAACCATCCTTTGGACATCGATCCGGCCAGACCTGATTAGCTCATGAGCTGCGGCTAGGTCGGCGGGGGAGGCAGCGTAGGAGGTCGTGATGGTCACCTGCCTGCTCCACAGGTCGTTCAGGTTCAGGGGGAGCTCGACGCCCGGCGGGGTTGGCGCGAAGAGGAGCACCTTGCCTCCATCATCCACGCTTTTGATGGCCTGCGCGATGGCAGGCAGTGCCGCCGTGCTCACGATCACGTGATCTGCGCTTAATCCATCGTTTAGTTCTCGAACGAGACGAGGGACATCCTCTCTGGCGTCTATGGCTCCGTCGCATCCGAACTGTCTGGCATAACCGAGTCGGCTCTCGTTGATGTCTGTGGCGAGGACGTTGGCGGCGCCTTTGCTCCGAGCCAGCTGAATATGGAGGATCCCTGATACGCCGCTGCCCAGAACGAGGACCGTGTCGCCCGGACGGACGCCGATCTTCTCCTGCCCACGGAGGACGCATCCAAGGGGCTCAATGAAGATCCCCTCCTCGTCGGTCATGTCCTCTGGGAGGGGGAAGACGCCACCCTCAAGGTTGATGCCGGGGACCCGGACGTACTCTGCGAAGCCCCCGGGGTCGATGTTGGTGCAGTGGAGGGTCTCGCAGACGGTGTGCTCCCCCCGTTGGCAATAGCGACAGTCGTTGCAGGGTACGTGGTGGGAGACGAACACCCTGTCCCCAGGCTTGTACCTCTCGACGCCTTCTCCGACTTCCGACACGATACCGACGACTTCGTGACCGAGAACCCTGGGCGCCTTCCTGATGCGGTACCACTCCATCACGTCGCTTCCACAGATGCCGCACATCGAGACCTTCAGGAGGAGTTCCCCCGGTCCGATCTGCGGTGTGGGCACCTCCTCCAGTCTTATATCGTCGTTCCGGTAATAGACCGCGGCACGCAAAGGGAATCGCCACTTCTATTACGGTTCTAGGTGAGTTAAAATGATTCATCATAGAAGGATATCGCACCTGCACCGCATTTTTAAATGAAAGGAGTTAATAGACAAGGTCACTCCTGAAAATATCGGTGTGTGTTCTCATGGACTGGGGCATGAAGAACCGATTGTCGCGGATCATTAGGCCTGAGACGGGGCGCTCCCTGATTCTCCCTATCGACCACGGGTACTTCTTGGGGCCGACCCGGAAGCTGGAGGATCCCTGGAAGACGGTGGAGCCTCTGCTTCCATATTCGGACGCCCTCATGCTCACAAGGGGGATACTGCGATCATCCATGAACCCCGACATCGACACACCCGTCGTTCTCAGGGTCTCCGGGGGGTCAAGCATTCTGAGCGAGGATCTCTCGAACGAGACCATCACGACATCAATTACAGAAGCGATCAGGCTAAACGCATCAGCCCTTTCTCTCTCCATATTCGTGGGCGCCCCTCACGAGCACCAGTCCCTTAAAAACCTCACTAAACTCGTGGACGAAGCCGAGGACTACGGGATTCCTGTCCTGGCGGTAACCGCCGTGGGCAAGGAGCTTGAGAAGAGGGATGCCCGCTACCTGGCTCTTTGCTGCCGCATTGCGGCGGAGCTCGGTGCGAGGTTTGTGAAGACCTACTACTGCGAGGACTTCGAGAAGGTAGTGGAGGGCTGCCCCGTCCCGGTGCTCATCGCAGGGGGGCCGAAGATGGACACCGAGCATGATGCTCTGCAGACCACCTACGACGCCCTCCATGACGGCGCCGTCGGCGTCATCATGGGGCGGAACATCTGGCAGAACGACCACGCCGTGGCGATGATCAGGGCCGTTAGGAGCGTCATCCACGAGAGTGCGACAGCGAAGGAGGCCCATGACCTCTACCAGCAGCTGAAGGGAGAGGCTGGATAGACAAGACCCATATTTTCCCTTCAATAAAAATATCTAGAGCTCAGGCGTACATTTGCTTTTTTTTCTTTCGTTTACTGCCCCATGATATTTGTCGCCTTCTTCGTCCTAATCCTGTCGGCATTAATACAAAGAAAAAAAGTGGGCATCAGAAAGGGAAAAAGTGTTTTAATGGTCTTAGGGTCCGTCACTCCACAGGGGCGTAGTAGCATCTCTTCGGCGAGTGAATCTTCCCCTCTTTCTTCAAGACCTTGATGGCCTTGGAGACCTCCTTGCTCTCGATGCCAAGTGCTTTGGCGACGTCCCCGGGCCGCACCGGCTTCCCGGCGTCCTTCATGGCCTGGAGGACTGCTTCTGCGTTCTCACTCATTCTCATCACCACAGATAACCTGCACGAGATGATGACGGACGGGATTTAATAAAAATTCATATCGGTGACTATCAGGAGTTCTCAAAATGTAAATGAAAAAAGGTGAAATAGGGTTTTTAGGTGCCTAGGATTCCTTTGTCAGTACCCGTCCAGGTGTGGCGCCTGTGTGTTTTCCTTTCTTGACAACTACATCGCCATTGACGAGGACGTACTCGATCCCCTTCGGATGTTTCCGGGTCTCCACCTCATCACCGAGCACCTTGAGCTTCGGGATGTCCATGAGGACGATGTCAGCGTAGCCGCCCTCCTTGAGGACGCCCCGACCCTTGATGTTGTGAACTCTGGCAGCCAGTGTAGAGGTTTTCTCGACTGCTTCCTCAAGTGTAAAGGGGTCTCCATCCCTCATGTACTTTATGAAGAACATCGGGAAGGCGCTGAAGGTGTTGATTCCTGGGAAGCTGTAGGGTGGGTTCTTTGCCTGCCACTTGGTGTCGAAGACTCTGGTGTCGAGGCCCACCATCCCCTTGGGATGGGTGTAGTACTGGAGGTAGCAGTCCTTGGGTAGGAGCTGGCCGGTGACACCTCGGGAGTGGGGGTCCTCGGCTATGATGTCCAGCCAGGTGTCCCACTGGTCCGCTTCTCTCTCCTTGGCGATCTGGGCGATGGATTTGCCGTCGATGTCGGGGACCTTGCTCTTGAGGACATATATGTTGTCGGCCCACCGGGGGTTGGTGTTGGGGTTGTATGCGACTCTGATGAACCATTTGCCCCTGCGGATGGCGTCCTTGACCTCTTCCCGGAAGTCCTTCACCTTGAGCCACTTCCCGAGCTCTTCGAGGCCCCCGAGCTCCCTGAGCCAGGGCGCATAGAGGGAGGCGAGGTAGGGCATCGTGGCGAAGCCGCTCCGGGTCATCTGGGGTATGGCGTCCCACGTGATGTCCAGCTCTCCTTTCGAGTCCTCGGTGATCATGTCGAGGGTGGCCTTGACGTTGGCCGCCTCGAGTTCGTCCGGGGCCGTAGGATAGATCTGCCAGCCGGTGGAAATGTGGGCATAGTGGAGGCGGACGCCGGTCTTGTTGTAGACGTCAACGCACTCCATCAAGGCGGTGATCTTCTCGTTGGGCACGTGGCCGGCTGCAATGCCCCTCCTTCGGCCCGTGCGCCTCCAGTGGGGACAGTAGACGCCGTCGTACTCCTTGAGGACGCCGACGCTGTCTATGATCTCCTCGTGGGCGGCGAAGACGTCGGGATCGTAGTCGAGGCCGGTGCTCATCCCGAGGCATCCCTGCTTCATAGCCTCGTGTATGAGCTCCCGCATCCCGGCCTGCTCCTCCTCAGTGCTGTGGCGCTTGTAGTCGAGGCCCATCACCTTGGTCCGGACTGTGCCATGGCCTACGAGGGGGGCGTAGTTCATGGAGATGCCGACCTCCTCGACTTTCTTGAAGTAGCCCTCCATGTCCTCCCAGTCAAGGGTCCAGCCGAAGATCTCATCCATCCACTGGTTAGCCTGCTCCAGGGGGTAGTAGGGCTGCTTCGGGTAGAACTTGTAGGGATCGAGGTCGGGGAGGTGGTCCATCAACGGCCGGGGGAGCCGGATGTACTCGCCCAAGGGAGCGGGAGAACCCCCGCATTGCCCACCGACGAAGGTGGTGACCCCCTGCAGGATGTAGCTCTCAGCCTTGGGGAACCACATGAGGGTCCAGTCAGCGTGGCTGTGGGCGTCGATGAAGCCGGGGGTCGCAGTGAGTCCCTTCGCGTCTATGGTTTTCTCTGCGTCGCCTTTAACGTTGCCTAAAGAGGCGACCTTATCTCCCTTGACGCCTATGGAGCCCTTGTAAGCCTTCTGGCCTGTTCCTTCCACGATTATAGCGTTATTGATCAGAACATCGTATTCATCCATTTGAATCTCCGGGAACATAGATGCTCTTTATTCATAAAACACTTGCATATGCGGGGGGAGGGTAGAGAACCCTGTTGCAGTCACACGAAGTTCGTCAGGATGGTCATGACGACCTGGACGATCAACGAGCTGGCCATCAGCCTCGTCACTATCAGCCTGCCCTTCTCACCGTAGAACTCTTACCCGTATCTCCTGTCGGTGTACCACCTGATGATGCCGCCGATGCTGAAGGGTACGATTTAGTGGGGCGGAAGGATCATGCCCACACCTCGTCCTTGATCTCCTCCAATTCGACCTTTGTCGAAGGGAAGATCTTGATAATGGCCTCCCTTATCATCTCCTTGAGGCTGTCAAGGGGTTCGGATGTAGTCATCTGGTCCTTCGATGGGAAGACAACCCTAATTTAAACTTTTTTCTGACATGTTAGAAGGTGAAATGTGGGATTTTAAAGGGTATTTCCCATTAAATTTAAAGGCGACTCGCTGGAAGGCAGATACTGCATGACGTGTCAGAGGGGTCGACGGATGCATCTCCAGTTTTTCGGGTGTCGACGGGATGAAGGAGATAGCTGAGAGGATCATCACCCTACTGGAGGAGGCCTACCCCGACGTGAGGGGGACCTCCCTCAACTGGGAGACTCCGCTGGACTTGCTCGTGGCCACCATATTGTCGGCCCAGAGCACAGACGAGCAGATCAACAAGGTCACAAAGACCCTTTTCGAGAAGTACCGGAAGGCCGCGGACTACGCCTACGCGCCGAGGGAACAGCTTGAGGAGGACATCAGGTCCTCGGGGTTCTTTAGGCGGAAGGCGGAGGCCATCCAGGAGGCCGGCAGGGTCATCGTCGAAGAGCAAGGGGGGGAGGTCCCCTCCTCGATGGAGGATCTCACTAGACTGAAGGGGGTGGCCAGGAAGACGGCGAACATCGTCCTAGGGAACGCCTTCGGCATCGTGGAGGGTGTCGCGGTCGACACCCACGTCTGGCGTCTGTCCCAGCGTCTGGGGCTCACCGAGCAGAAGAACAGGGAGAAGATTGAGAGGGACCTCATGGCTGTCTTTCCCCGGGAGAAGTGGCTCGCGGTGAACTATCTGCTCATAGAGCACGGCAGAAGGGCCTGCGACGCAAAAAAGCCCAGATGCGGCGAGTGCGTACTGAGCGGGCTATGCCCCTCGGCCTTCACCTTTCCCCATAACGAGGGATGAGGGAGATCACTCTCTCGCGTAGATCTTCTTGTATTTCTCTACTTTCGCGAGGACTCGCTCTCGCTCCTTATCGATGGACTTCTTCTCATTGTCTCTGACAGCCCTGAGAGGCTTCGCGGGAATGCCAAGGGCGAGTGTGTTCGAGGGTATCACGGCCCTTGGCGAGACTAACGCCCCTGACCCGATGATCGAGCCCTCCCCCACCTCAGCGCCATCCAAGACTATGGCTCCTATCCCAACCAGGGCCCCGGCCCCTACGGTGGCTCCGTGGACGATGGCGCCGTGGGACACGATGGCCTCGTCTCCTATCTTCACAGGGTAGCCCACGGGGGCCTCCACGATGCAGTTCTCCAGGATTGTGACTCTGCCCCCGATCTCTACCGCGTCGTCGTCACCCCTGATGACGGCTCCATTCCAGACGTTCCCACCCTCTTTTATGGTCACATCGCCTATGACCCAGGAGCCGGGGGCGAGGAACACCGACTCGTCCACCCGGGATTTCTTCCCGTCGAAATCGACCTTTGACATGACTACCCCTTCCAGCCAATATGGGCATACGTTCCTCGAAAAGGGTTTACGCGGACAGAGCCAAACTCGGCAACAGATCGTCGATGTTAGGAGGTATCTGAACTAGTTCGCCGACTGACGTTCATGTTACAATGGGATTCAGACCAGGAGAAAGCCCTCCCAGAACCCCTATGGCGAAAGAAAGTCAGGGGGGAGATAAATAGACTATCAGCGGCTCATCTTGAGAATACGCTCGATGGGGATGCGGGCCCTTCCCGCGATGACGTCAGGCACCTTTACCACGGGGGCCTCATTCAGCAGAGCCTCGAGGGTGTTCTCCAGGGTTATCCTCTTCATGGCCGCACACTCGGCGTACCGCCTCGCCGGGAGGAAGTTCTTCCCCGGTATCTCCCTCCTGAGGCGGTCGACCATGCCGACCTCGGTGGCTATGATGAAGACCTCGGCGTCGGACTCTTTGCATCTCCTGTACATGCCCCCCGTCGACAGGATATGGTCCGCCTTGAGCTGGAACTGGGGCTCGCACTCCGGGTGG
>JAUVHT010000169.1 GCA_030593155.1 Candidatus Bathyarchaeota archaeon | reverse complement strand
GAGGATCAGCTGCTCCTCCTTGTCCGAGAGCATGTGGGGCACGTTCCTCAGGATCCTCTCCAGGTAGTGCCTGTACTCCGCTAGGACGGGGTCCTCGACCAGGGTGAGGTTGCTTGCTAGGAGCTTTCCCATGTCGATGTCCACGAAGGCCAGGGTCTGGTCCCTCTTCATGATGGAGGTGCGGGAGGCGTCGTTGAGCTGCTTGGCGGTGTCGTCGAGGGCGTTGGCCGAGTAGAGTAGCCTGCAGTAGAGGGTCACGCCCCCGTACTTGAGGGTCATGGAGTCGTTAAGCTCCAGGAGCTCCAGGAGGCCCTCGGCGTCCAAGCTAACGATCTTGCCGTAATACTTCTCTCGGATCTTTTCAGCCTCAGCCACCATGGACTCCAGCGTCCGCCTTACAGACGCCGGGTCCGTGCTCTCGACCAGCTGGGATAGGTCCCATCTCATCTCTTCTACGCTCATGGTGATCAGTCGATCTGTTATTGATTTATTATTACTTATGAGTTATGCGGCTATGGTAATCTGCCTCTTCTACCCAGCTCTGCGCAGGGATAGCGGTATGGAAGACATGCTATATCTGTTCTGAAGCATGACAAAAAAAGATGATGATAGTTCTGCTTCCTAGCCGTAGGGCTTTCCGCCCCTGCCCCACTGGGTCTTGGGGACGTCCTGGATGATTACAGTGACGACCTCCGGGGAGCATCCGCACCCCTCGCAGATGGCTTTGGTCACGAGCTCGATGGTCTTCGCCTTGGTGGCGTCGTCCCTACCTTTGAACCATTTTATCTCCACTAGTGGCATTGAGACACCGCAGATCACTATCCCCTGATGGTTAAGAGGTTTACCCCGCGGGGGCTCAACAATAAATACTCTTGGGGCAAATTGTGGGATAGTGGGTGTTTTGAGCGATCTGGAGGAGCGATTGATCGTCGGTTTCGGTGACATCGTGGACAGGCTTGTGTCGACGCCCTTCGGCACTGTCGCGGTTTTAAGGAAGGGGAGGGGCGGCCCCGCCAAGCTGAGGTACACCTGGATGGATGTCTACGATGATACCCGTGAGTTCTACGGGAGACCCCTGACGCTGCTGGCGGCCGAGAGACTGATGGAGGAGGTTGGCAGGGGTGACCACGTGCTCATCGTGACCAACAGCCACGAGATGGACGGCCCGCCTGGGGCTGCGGCCATGGCCCGAAGCCTGGTGGTGGGCCTGGGGGCGATCCCCGTGATAGTCACGGACTATGTGGAGGGGACCAAGTTCGAGAGGGCGGTGCCCCAGGCCTGCATCGGAGCCCAGCTGATACCGGTGACGGACCCGGAGGAGCTGAGGGGAAGCATCTGGACGCCCTACACGGTGATGGTGCACAGGTGGCCTGAAATGAATGTGGCAGAGGCCGAGGAGGCTGCCAAGGGGTTGATGGAGGAGTACGACCCGAAGGCTGTGATCACCGTGGAGGCGGTCTCCTGCAACAAGGTGGGGGTCAACCACGGGGCCCTTGGGGGGCCGAGGAACAGCGGCGACCCGGGGGAGCCCTTCGTCAGGTTCAACGAGATCATATTTGCGGCTAAGGAGCGAGGGGTGCTGACCATCGCGACGGGGGACAACGGGAACGAGTGCGGCTTCGCCACCATCGAGGAGATCCTGAAGAGGCACCACGAGTTCTGCCGGGACTGCGGCTGCCCGTGTGGCGAGGGTATCATATCCGCCGCCGGTGCCGACATCGTCATCCCGGCGAACTCGAGCAACTGGGCGTGCTACGGGATCGGGGCGTGCCTGGCGAGGCTGATGAGGAGGCCCGAAGTGCTCCACGACGAGTACACCCACAACAGGATACTGCTGAACTGTGCGAACGTGGGTATCCCGGACGGGGCGACGGCGATGTGCACCCCCACGACGGACGGCGCCTCCCACAAGGCCTGCATCTCCCTGGTGGGGATGTTGGGGGAGACCGTCAGGATGAGCATGGTGGAGCTGGTCCGGGAGTCCCGTTGAATCCGGCGTCGACCCCAGTTTTTTTGGACATGTCTCTTTGGGCTCTGATGCCGGCGTACATGTAGACGAAGAACGCGCAAAGGGCGGTTGCAAGTGCTAGGCTCGCCAGCAGTTCCTGTTGTGCTGTTAGGGGGGCCTCGATGATCGAAATGGCTTGGCGCGTGTGGGGTAGCGTGTAGTAGTCTTTGTAGCTGGTGGTTATGTCCCAGGTGGATGTGTCGGCGGCGTCGGTGTAGTAGACCGTGTCGCCTTCCCTCCAGAAGACCCAGAGGGTGCCTGCGGCGTCGAAGTGGCTCCACTTCTCGGGGAAGTCCATCTCGGTGATCTCTGGGGGTGTGGTGGGTGTGTAGATGAGGGTTTCGGCGTTGGCTGGAGCCGTGGGTAGGAGGGATGCTAGGAGGAGGGTGAATATTCCCGCTGTGATCGGTCTAAGGTCTCTGGGGTCCATCTCAGGCTTTAGTCTGTCTCCCAAGGTTTACTTTGAGTCGCAGCCTATATATCCAGCGCGATGTTGAGTGTTCTGGGTTCTAGAACAACTGTTCGAAAGCGTGGTATTATAGTAAAGGCTGTGTGCCTATGGGGGAGGTGAAACGAATGAAGATGAAGATGAGCATGGTCGTCGGCCTGATCGCGGCCCTCCTCGTACCCGCCGTCATAATCGCGGCGGCGCAGAACCCCGGAGCCCCGGACATCCCCGAGGGCTCCGAGTATGGGAGAGACACCGCCCTCGCCTACGTCCTCGGGAACTACCCGGAGCTGGGTGACCTGGGGGAC
>JAUVHT010000004.1 GCA_030593155.1 Candidatus Bathyarchaeota archaeon | reverse complement strand
AGACCCATAGATAGAAAGAGAGGACTGAGTGAAGTCGTATCCACGCTGATATTACTGGTTGTAACGATACTACTCGCAGCCGTCGTGACTTACTATGCTACCAGCGTAACGACAGTGAGAACCGAGACCGAAGAGGTGCGGGTTTCAAAAGCCCACATCTGGGTGAACGACACAGGCGCAGTCGGAGCCTTCAAGGTTCAGAACCTGGGGGGCAAGGATGTGTTGCTCGACAAGATTACCGTCAGGGGAGTGGAGGAGACTTGGACTGACGTCTACTATTACAGGGTTCCAAGTGGTACTGTCATAAATGGCGACATGAATCGTACGACCTACGAGGACCTAGATGCCGCCTTTGAAATAATCGATACCAATAACTACACGAGGGCTTCAGAAGACATCCCACTGATCTCCGGTGGCGATCTACTAGTATACATCAAAGGCCCTGACAACATCCAGATGGACGACATAGGTACAACCGTCAGCATATCGATATTCACGGCAAACGCTCAGTACATAACCGAATGCAACGTCGAGTCCGGCACTGATCAGTAACAGTGAAGGCTGGCTGCGTTGCCTACCATAGAACAGTATCGGGAGGACTATGATGTCTCCTAGAAGATCGCAACTGGAAATCAGGTTGAACATACTATCCGCCGTCAGGGACGGGGTGGACAAGCCTACCCGCATAATGTACGCTGCCAACATGTCCTGGAAGCCAGTCCAGAGGATACTGTCCCACCTGGTGGAACAAGGCCTCCTCGAAGTGAGGATGAACACCGAGAGCAGACAGTCCAAGAGACTATACGTGCTAACTGACAAGGGCGCCAACGTGATCGACTACTTCGAGAAGGCAAAGGAGATCCTGTCTCTCGAAGAGGTCTACGCAGGAGACTAAACTCCCAAATATTATTACAATATTTTTAAAAATCAAACGAAGCTAGTAATAGTTCTAATTTAGCTAATAAATATCCATTGATTTTACCAATGACATGCACAATACTTCTTCTAAAAGATATTTTCATAGAAAAAAGATCTTAGAGGTCGAAGACCTTCCTTGGATTGAGGATATTAGTGGGGTCGAATACTCGTTTGATGGCTTTCATGAGTTCGACCTGGGTCTCGCCAACTTGGAGAGGAAGATATTGTTTCTTTGTATAGCCGACGCCGTGCTCTCCGGATATGGTACCCCCCACGCCGAGGGCTATGTCAATGAGTTCACCTATGACTGCCTCCAGAGTTTTCTGCCATTGGTCATCGCTGAGATCTCCTTTCGCTATTATGCTGTGTACGTTCCCGTCGCCCGCGTGGCCGATGTTCGAGATGATGACCCCATGTCGCTCCGCCACCTTTTCCGCCCCTTCGATATAGTCGAGTATCCGGCTCCTGGGAACGCATGAATCCACCTCGTCTATCTCCCAGAAGGCTTTGTACGCGTCGAAGAGGCATTTCCTCGCCTCCCAGAGCTGCTGCTGCCTAGACTCGGTGTCCGCAACGAATGCGTCGACGGCGCCCATCTCAATGCAGACCTCTCCCACCGTCTCCATCTGGGACTCCACCTCCTCCTCGCTGTTCCCCTCAACTCCTATCAGGAGGTAAGCGGGATGGCTGTTGTCAGGAAGGCTCCGTCCCAGGTATTTTTCGGCAACGAGCACCGCGTGGTTGGGCATGTATTCGAGGGCGAAGGGCACCACCTTCCTACGGATGATCTCCGAGACCGCGTTGGCAGCCGCCCTCGTGGACTCGAAGGGTATGAACATCAATGCCGTGTTCCGCGGCTTGGGGACCAGCCTAAGGGTAGCCTTTGTAACGATGGCCAACGTCCCCTCGGAGCCTATGATGATATCCTTGATGCTATAGGCTGTGGAGTCCTTCACGACTTTGCCGCCGAGCCGAATCACCTCGCCGTCAGGCAGGACCGCCTCAAGTCCTTGTACGAAGTCTCTGGTCACGCCGTACTTCATGCCCCTGACGCCCCCCGCGTTTGTCGAGATGTTACCCCCGAGGCTTCCAGACTCTTGCCCGGGATCAGGGGGATACAATAGTCCGAGCTTCTCTGTCTCGGAGTGGAGGTCCATGATGAGGACTCCGGGCTCGACCACAGCCATCAGGCTCTCCTGGTCGATCTCGAGGATGCGATTCATGCGTTCAAGGCTCAGGGCAATCCCGCCCTGAACCGGGAGGGAGCCGCCGCTCAGCCCCGTTCTCGAGCCTTGGGGCGTGACGGGGATCCGCTCTGCGTGTGCGAGCGCCATGATGGACGAGACTTCTTGGGTGCTCACGGGCCTCACTACGATCTCCGGGGGGTGGGGAGGTTCAAGGCTCTCGTCTATCCCGTGTTTCTCAAGATCCTCCGCGGAGTCTGAGACGTTATTCACGCCTACGATTTCCTCAAGCTTCCTCCGGATCTCAGGCGTCACCTTGCCGTATTCATCCATTCTCCTTGTGCTCCCTGATCTTTTCTATGAGGTGGGGGATGATTTCGTAGAGGTCTCCGACCGCCCCGAGGGAGGATACGCCGAAGATGGGTGCATCTGGGTCCTTGTTGATAGCGATGATCACGTCTGAGGTCTTCATACCGGCGAGGTGCTGCACCGCTCCCGAGATGCCGCACGCCACGTACAGCTTCGGTCGGACTGTTCGCCCGCTGAGGCCCACCTGGTGGCGATACTCCATCCAACCCTCGTCCACCGTCGGCCTGCTCGCGCCCACCGCTCCCCCCAAGGCCTTGGCCAGCTCCCTGACTACCTCGAACCCCTTTGGCTCACCGAGGCCTTTCCCCCCTGAGACGACGATGTCGGCGTCTACTATGCTCACCACTTCCGGGGCGGGTTGGAAGTCGATGATCTTGACCCTGTCGGGTATACTGCTCATGTCAACCGCTTTTTTGATTATCCGCGCTCTTCTGGAGGGGTCTCTCTCGGCCTCCCTCATCACCTTGTACCTGACGGTGGCCATCTGTGGCCTTCTGTTGGTACAGATGATGGTGGCCATGATGTTGCCACCGTAAGCCGGCCGCGTCTGGAGGAGCAGCCTTGTCTCGGGGTCTATGTCCAGGCCGGTGCAGTCAGCCGTCAATCCCGTTTCGAGGCAGGCGGCCACCTTCGGTCCCAAGGATCTACCGATGGCGGTTGCCCCGATGAGGAAGATGCTCGGCTTCTCCTCCCTTACGAGTTCCTCCAGCAGGGCCGAGTAGGGGTCGTCTCTAAAAACTTCAAGGGCTGGGTCAGAGTACACGAATACCTTGTCGGCGCCCCTGAACGCCAACTCCACAGCGCCTTCGTCAACGTCTTTCCCTATAACAACTGCGTATAGATCTTCCCCCAGCTGATCGGCAAGTTCTCGTCCTTTCCCGAGGAGCTCGTAGGCTACGGGGTGGACCACCCCTTCCCTCTGTTCGGCATAGACGAGGACGCCCTTGTATTCGGATGCATCGTCTTCCTTCTCGGTCTCTTTTATTGTTATGGCGTCCTCAGGACAAGCCTCGACGCACGCCCCGCATAGACGGCATTCGTCGAGGATGACAGGGTAGCCGTTCTCCATCTCGATGGCTGCGAAGGGGCAGGAGGTGACGCAGAGGCTGCAGCCAGTGCATTTTTCTTTTTCAACGGTTATCGGTAGCTCGCTCACCTCAGATCACCTTGCACTCCAAGAGCTTTTCGAAGATTTTCCCTGCCAGCTCATCAGGGGAACCCTCGAACACTTCTCCGGCGGCTGGAGGTGTAGGGGTGAAGATTTTAACAACCCTCGTGGGGGATCCATCTAATCCCAGATCCGATGGTTCAACGTCAAAATCCTTCGATGTGATCCGGTGGATCTCTGCCTTCCTCGCCTGGAGCCTGCCTCGGAGGGTCGCTAGTCGGGGTTGGTTTATGTCCTTGCTCACCGAGATGACGAGGGGAAGGGACGCCTCGAGGGTCTCGACCCCGTCATCGAGAAATCTAGTCAGTTTAATCTTGCCCCCCGAGACTCCAAGGATCTTGTTAACGTAGCAGACGTGGGGGATGCCCATCTGCTGGGCTAGTTCGGGTCCGACCTGGCCCGTGTCGCCGTCGGTAGTCTTCAAGCCGCAGATGATTAAATCATAGGGAGCCAGCTTTTCGATGCAGAGACCGAGGGTGTAGCTCGTCGCCCATGTATCGGCTCCGGCGAAGGCTCGGTCCGTTGCCAGCCATGCCTCGTCACAACCCAGTGCTATAGTATCCCTGAGGGCGGCCTCGGCCTGGGGCGGGCCCATGCTCAGCACCTTCACATTGCCACCGTATTTCTCTCTGAGCCGCAGGCCCTCCTCGACGGCGTACTCGTCGAAGGGGTTGACGACAGCCGCGATTCCCTCCCTCTTCAGGGTTCCGGTCTCTTCGTCGAACTCGACCTCTGTTGTCTCCGGAACCTGCTTGATGCAAACGATTATGTTCAAGCCCTCGCTCATCTCATCCCGTCCCGAATTAAACGTTCTAAGAATGTTCCATCACGCTGTATAAAAATACGGAGGGGGATCGAGTTCGTAAAGAAGTCTTATCTAATCAAGGAGCCACCATTAAAACAGTGAGGTTCCATGTCCGTTCACCCCATCGAGTTCAGGTATTTCTATCCCGAGATGAAGAAGGTCTTCACCGAGGAGTCCAAGCTCCAGAAGTGGCTCGAAGTAGAGGCCGCCCTCGCCTGGGCCCACGCCCAGCTCGGCTCGATCCCCGTCGAGGCGGCGGAGGAGATCGGAAGGAAGGCGGATATCGGCATAGTGAAACTGGAGAGGATGAAGGAGATCGAGGGGGAGATCCATCACGACATAATGGCCATGGTCAGGGCTCTGACGGAGGTCTGCGAGGGGGATTCCGGGAACTATATCCACCTTGGGGCCACCAGTTATGACATCGTGGATACATCCCTCGCCCTCCAGCTCAGGGACTCGCTAAAGATACTCGAAGGGGGCCTCTTGGATCTGCTTAGAGGGTTATTGGAGCAGGCGGAGGCTCACAAGGAGACCATTTGCATCGGGCGCACCCACGGGCAGCACGCTCTCCCCACGACGTATGGGATGAAATTTGCGGTCTGGGCCGACGAGGTCTCAAGGCACCTTGACAGATTGGAGGGGGTCAAAGGGAGAATTTTGTTAGGGAAGATGAGCGGTGCGGTGGGGACCATGGCGGGATTCGGGGAGAAAGGGTTCGATGTCCAGAGGCTGACGATGGAGCGCCTCGGTCTCAGGCCAGTCCCGATCGCCAACCAGATAGTGCAGAGGGACAGCCACGCTGAGATGCAGTGCCTCCTCGCGATCATCGCAGGAACCATGGACAAGATCGGAAGGGAGATCAGAAACCTTCAGCGAAACGAGATCGCCGAGGTCTTCGAGCCCTTCAGGAGGGATCAGGTCGGATCTTCTACCATGCCCCACAAGAGGAACCCCCACAAGAGCGAGCGGGTCTGCGGGCTGGCGAGGCTTATACGGGCCAGCGTAGTCCCGTCCCTGGAGACCATCGCTCTCGAGCATGAGAGGGATCTGTCCAATTCGTCCCTGGAGAGGATCACAATCCCCGAGGGTTTCATCCTGACAGATTACATCCTCAGGCAGATGACCTCCATCATCAGGGACCTCGTCTTCGACCATGAGAACATCCGAAGAAACTTGGACCTCACCCTCGGCCTCTGCCTCACCGAGAGGGTGATGCTCGAGCTGGTGAAGAAGGGGGTGGGGCGGCAGGATGCCCACGAGCTGATGCGCCGCCTCGCGATGAAGTGCTGGAATGAGAGGAGGAGCCTCCGGGAGATCATGTTAGAGGATGGGCAGGCCAGCGCGCTCGTGACCGAGGACGAACTGGACAACTGGCTTAAACCAGAGAACTATCTTGGCACTGCTGTGAGCCAGGTGGAAAACGTCGTAGACACCCTTAAAGCCAGATTTCCGTAAAGGAAATAAACCACAATTTCGTTTCATTGACAGCGTAGACTGAGCCCAGAGGTCCAACATGTCTCCGAAGTCTAAAACCAAGAAGCTCGAAGAAAAAGTAGCCAAACTCGAGGCCTCGTTAGAGGACGAGAGGAAACGAGCGGAGAAATATCTCAGCCAGTTAAAATATGCTAAGGCGGACTTGGAGAACCTTCAGAAGCAGACCCAGAAGCGATTGGACGAGATGCTCTCCCGTGCGAACGGGCGCCTCCTCATGCAGCTTCTCCCCCTCCTCGATGAGTTGCACCTCGCAGTTGAAGTCTTAAAGGCTGGAAAAGGTGACATAGTTGAGGGCGTCGAGATGGTGAGGGGTAAGTTCGAGAAGCTCATGGCGACTGAGGGGGTCTCACCTATAGAGGCCATCGGAGAGCCATTCGATCCTCGATTCCACGAGGCGGTGTTGGAGGTCGAGACCCATGACCAGCCAGATGGAACCGTGATCGAAGAACTTCGGAAAGGCTACAAGTTCAAGGATCGGGTTCTGAGGGCGAGCATGGTGAAGGTGGCAAGGAACCCGGGCTCAGATGAAGATCAAGAGGAGAATGAAGATGAGTGAGGAAAAGAGAGAGAAGATCCTCGGAATAGATCTGGGGACTACCAACTCGGCGGCGGCCGTGATCATAGGTGGGAAGTCCACTATCATACCCAGCGCTGAGGGGCCTACTGTGGCAGGGAAGATGTTCCCGTCCATCGTCGCTTTCACGAAGGACGGTCAGCTGTTGGTGGGTGAACCGGCCAGGAGGCAGGCGGTCACCAACCCTGAGGGGACGGTGCGCGAAGCCAAGCGTCTGATGGGCACTGATCGGAAGATCACGTTGCACGGCAAGGAGTACACCCCCCAGCAGATATCGGCCTTCATACTGCAGAAGATCCTCAGGGACGCAGAGACATACATGGGCGAGAAGTTCGGCAAGGCGGTCATCACCGTCCCGGCCCACTTCAACGACAACCAGCGCCAGGCCACCATCGACGCAGGGGAGATAGCAGGCCTCAATGTGACGAGGATAGTCAACGAGCCCACCGCGGCGGCGCTGGCCTACGGCATCGACAAGGCCGATCAGGAGCTGAAGATCCTAGTTTTCAGCTTCGGAGGGGGCACGAACGACACAACTGTGATGGACTTCGGCGGTGGGGTGTTCGAGGTCCTCTCGACAAGCGGCGACACCCAGACCGGCGGCACAGACCTGGACAAGGCAGTGATGGACTACGTCGTTACGGAGTTCAAGAAGGAGTCTGGCATCGACCTCACCAATGATTTGAGCGCCATGGTGAGGATCAAGGAGGCCTCGGAGAAGGCTAAGATCGAGCTGTCCACGCTGATCACCACGGATATAGAGCTCCCCTACATCGCGATGGACGCGAGCGGCCCCAAGAACCTCCACGTCCCTCTCACCAGAGCGAAGCTGGAGCAGCTCACACGTCCCATCGTCGAGAGGATCCGGCAGCCGATCCTCCAGACCATCAAGGACGCCAAGGTGACCTCCCAGCAGATCGACAAGGTCATCGTCTTCGGCGGTCAGACCAAGATGCCCCTGGTCCAGCGGTTCGTCGAGGAGGTGGTGGGCAAGAAGCCTGAGAGGGGGCTCGATCCAATGGAGTGTGTCGCCATCGGGGCGTCCATTCAGGGGGCGATCCTGGCCGGGGAGATCTCGGACATCGTCCTGCTGGACGTAACGCCTCTCTCCCTGGGCGTCGAGACCCTGGGCAGCATCCACACCAAGGTCATCGAGCGCAACACAACGATACCGGTGAAGCAGACCCAGACCTTCAGCACGGCCGCAGACTTCCAGACCGCTGTCACGATCCACGTCCTCCAGGGAGAGAGGACGATGGCCAAGGACAACACAAGCCTGGGCCGCTTCGACCTCACGGGCATCCCACCATCGCCTAGAGGTATCCCCCAGATCGAGGTCACCTTCGACATTAACGCCGATGGGGTTCTGGACGTCACCGCCAAGGATCTGGGCACCGGGAAGGAGGTGAGCATCACCATCACGGCCTCCACGAAGCTCAGCCAAGCCGAGAAGGACAGGATGGTGGAGGAAGCGGAGCAGTACGCAGAGGCGGACAAGCTGGCCAAGGAGGAGGCGGAGGCCAGAAACATGGCCGACTCCCTCATCTACACCACCGAGAAGACCCTGACCGAGATCGGGGACAAACTCACGGAGGACCAGAAGACGAGGATCCAGGGCTCAATGGACGCCCTGAAAGAGGCGCTGAAGACCGGGGGCGTGGCGGAGATCAACGCAAAGATCGATGAGCTCCGCAACGTGGTGCAGGAGGCGGGAGCCGCGGTCTACCAGCAGGCGGCGGCCCAGCAGGCCCAGGCGGGACCCCAACAAGAACCCCCTCCGGGCGAGGAAGGGGGTAAGAAGACGGTCGACGCCGAGTTCAAGGTGGTCGATGAGGAGAAGGAGAGAAAGTAGCCCTTTTTTCAATCATTACCTCTTTTTTCATCCATTCACAACATATAACAGTAAACCGTAATACCCCATTAGTTTCATCTAAAAGAGGTTTGAAGTTGGAAAAAAAGCTCTTGGAAATCGAGCGTGACGTCATCGGAGACATCTGGCAGAGCGGCGAGATGCGCGAGAACCACTACTACATGGCTGATGAGATCGGGAGCAGGTTCGCAGGGACAGAGAGCGAGATGAGAGCCCAGGAGTACATGGTGGCCAAGCTCAAGGAGTACGGCTACGAGAACGCCCGGGCGGAGCCCTTCAAGTACTACGGATGGAAGAGGGGGCCCGCATCCCTTGAAGTGACCGAGCCCTACCAAAGAGATTTCCCGGTCATCTCACTTGCCATCTCACCAGGGGGAGAGATGAAAGCCGAGGTCATCGATCTCGGCACGGGGAGCCCCGAGGAGTTCGAGGCCGTCGACCCCGCCGATGTAAAGGGCAAGATCGTCCTCTGCTCCAGCGCAACGAGCCCCGCTGGAAAGCGGGTCCACAGGAGGACGAAGTACGGGTACGCAGTCGAGTATGGCGCCATGGGCTTCATCTTCATGAACCACAATCCGGGTCAGCTCCCGCCCACGGGCAGCCTCAGGCCCAGCTACAGGATGGGAGGGGAGATCCCGGGGATCGGCATAAGCCTCGAGAATGGCTCCCTGATGCGGCGGCTGGCCAAGGGGAGGCCCCTGAAAGCCAGGATCAAGAACGGGAGCGAGATCGTCCCAGACACGGAGTCGGCGAACATCGTCTGCGAACTCCCCGGATCCTCGAAGAAGGACGAGTGGATCGTGGTGGGGGGCCACTACGACGGCCACGACATCGCTCAGGGTGCAATGGACAACCTCTCGGGCACCGTCGTGACCATGGAGCTCGCGCGGGTCCTGAAGAGATACGAGGGGAAGTTCAAGCGGAGCATCCGGTTCATCTGCTTCGCCTGCGAGGAGATCGGTGTCACAGGCTCCACATGCTACGTCGACCTGCACAAAGACGAGATGAAGGACGTGGCCATCATGCTCAACCTGGAGCTGGGAGGCCTGGCCAACAAGGATGGCACCCAGCACGCAGCATTCACCGTCTACCAGCTCCCCGAGCTCAAGGAGTCACTTGAAGCCTTCGGCGGGGAGATCGGCTACCCCATGACAGTCTCGATTGGGACCGGGGCTGCCTCCGATCACTGGCCTTTCTATATGCAGGGGGTGCCCGCCGTCACTATGGGGGCCGAGCCCTCCCCGAGTCAACTCATAGGTGGCAGGGGCTGGGGGCATACCACGGCCGACATGATGGACAAGGTTGACCCCAGGAACATGCAGGAGGGGGCGATGGTACTGTCGAGGCTGGTTCTGAGGCTGGCGAACCAGGAGGAGAAGATCGCTGAGCACACGCCGCTCGAGGAGATCATCGACCACCTAGAGAAGAAGGGAATGAAGAAGACCCTGGAGATCCAGAAGAAGTGGCATCCACACAGCACCAGATGAGAGCCGTTCCCCCCTATTTTTCTCATAGTCCAGCCTGGTGACAGCAAGCTTATCCATCCTAGTTCTAACAGCACCCCGGAGCTTTTCACCTGTTTAGCGAGAGAATAGATTGCGATGGAGAAGAGCAAGCTCGATGTCCTCGATCTGGTCATCAACATACTGAAGGAACACGAGAAGAACTTGGATAGGCTTTTAGAAAGGCTTGAAATGCTAATAGAGGCATTCTCCCAGATCCAGACTCGACTTGAAACATTGTGCAACACCATCGAGAAAACCGCTCGATAAACCGTCATCGCACCAAAGAGTTTACGTAAATTTCATCGTGCACTCTTTTTACTTTCTAAACATTTTTAGGCAGAAGTCTCTTCAAAGGCTTTGACAAACACGCTGGTGGAACCGGGTGGCGGAGAAAAGAGACTACTACGAGGTGCTCAACGTCGAACGGGGAGCATCCCAAGATGAGATCAAGAAGGCCTTCCGCAAACTCGCGTTCCAGTACCACCCCGACAGGAACAAAGAGCCAGACGCAGAGGAGAAGTTCAAGGAGATCTCCGAGGCATACGCCGTCCTCTCGGACCCCGAGAAGAAGCAACAGTATGACATGTTCGGCCACGCCGGCATCAGCGGCCGCTACTCCGCAGAGGACATATTCCGTGGCGTCAACCTCCGGGACATATTCACGGAGTTCGGCTTCGGCAACGACCTCTTCAGCCGCATCTTCGGCGGCATCTTCGGCGGCGGCTTCAACGGATTCCAGCGGCAACGCGGCCCCCGCAGGGGCAGCGACCTCCAGACCCGGATAGAGGTCGACCTCGAACAGGCGGCTTTTGGCACCGAGGTCGAGATCAGCCTGAATAGGCTTCAGAAGTGCACAAAGTGCAGTGGAACAGGCGCAGAGCCAGGCACAGACCTGACCACCTGCCCCAAGTGCAACGGCAGCGGGAGGATCGAGCGCAGGACCCAGTCTCTCTTCGGCCAGATGATCAGGGTGGTGACCTGTGACAGGTGCAACGGCCGCGGCAAGACAGCCGAGACTCCGTGCAGTAACTGCAGGGGCAGGAGACTCGAGGAGAGGAGGTCCCGCCTCAACGTCAAAGTACCTCAGGGAATAGAAGATGGCACCCAGCTGATCCTCAGGGGGCAGGGGGAGGACAGTGCGTTCGGGGGCCCCCCTGGCGACCTCTACGTCACAGTCAGAGTTAGACCCCACCCCTACCTGATCAGGCGTGGAAGGGACATCATCTACGAGGCTGAGATCAGCTTCCCTCAGGCCGCGCTGGGCACGACGCTCCAGGTTCCCTCCCTCACTGGAGATAAGTCCCTCAGAGTCCACCCTGGGACGCAGAGCGGCGCTATACTGAGAATGAGGGGCGAGGGCATCCCAAGCCGCTTCGGGAAGGGCGACCAGCTCGTCCACATAAACGTCCTCATACCCAAGAAGCTGAATAGAAGGCAGCGGGAGCTCATCGAGGAGCTTGAAAAGGATCTGGGAGACAAAAACAAGAAGCGCGCCTGGTGGTGGCGCTAGCGGTCTAACGCCTGTCGATGATCTCCTTGACGCCGGGGCCCGTCCCGATCAGCGTCACGGGGAGGCCGATCTCCTCCTCGATCTTCTCGATGAAGGCGACGGCCTCGGGGTTGAGGACGCTGAACTTGTCTGCTCCCTTGCAGTCAGGGTATAGGATGTCCATCTTCGTCACCGCCAGCTGGGTGGCCCCGTTGAGCATCACAGCCCTCTTCGCCAGATCGAAGTTGAAGGGTGCGGCCCGCCTCTGCCTGCCGGTCACGGTGCCGTACTCGTCCCAGCCCCGTCTCTTCGCCTCATCCGCGCTTATCTCCCCCGCCAGGTAGCCGGCCCCCACCCGGGTCACGTAGGCCTTGAAGACGAGGACCACTTGGTCGACCCTCGTGGGGCCCACTCCGACATCCGAGCATATGGCCGAGGCGCAGACGTCGTTGGAGGTCACGTAGGGGTACGTGCCGTGGTAGAGGCTGATGTAGGTCCCCTGGGTTCCCTCTAGGATGACGTTGGCTCCTGAGTCGAGGGCGTCGTTGAGTTCCGCCGGGACGTCGGAGATGAACTCCTCGAATTCGGGTATCTCGTTGGCCATCTTGGCTACCCTGAGGGCTCGGTCGGCGTTGCACGGTCCGGTACCGGTCCCGGTGGTGCCGATCTTCTCCTTCAGGTGGCCCCTCTTATCGGCCTCAACGTGTTTCGGTTCGATGATGGCACACTGAGGATCGATGCCGAACCTCCCGTGGATGCCGAGCTCCTCCACCTCCTTGAGCACGACCTCGGGGTTGACGACCACACCGGGCCCTATGAGGAGCCTGGTGTCGGGGTTGACGAATCCACAGGGGACCATCCTGAGCTTATAAGTTACTCCGTCTTTCACAACGGTGTGTCCCGCGTTGGGGCCGACCCCGCCCCGAGCGCACACTGCGACATCGTCGGCGCCCACAAGATAGGAGACGATCTTCCCCTTCCCCCCATCACCAAAGAACCCGTCCACGACGACTGTGCATGCCAAGATAAAACCGCCTTGGAACGCATTCATCAACTCTTCAATACATTTAAGCCTTGCCAAACGACGATGCAAAGCTGGGATGCTCTAAAACTTTATGCGTAGGACGATGGTTCCATATACGAGAGTTCCTTGACTACCCAGATTGGAATCCTTGTCATTGGTAGCGAGATCTTGGACGGCATCGTCCTAGACACCAACAGCCAGTGGATCATCAACCAGCTCAAGGCCCTGAACTTCCTGGTGAGCGAGAAGATGACGGTGAGAGACGAGATCCAGGCCATCTCCAGGGCGCTCAGGCGGATCACATCCGACGGCTGCAACCTAGTATTCACGACCGGTGGCCTCGGCCCCACCCACGACGACAAGACCCTGATGGGCGTCGCCATGGCCTTCGATCTTCCATTGGAGTTGAATGAAGATGCTTTCAAGATCGTCACCCGTCAGTACAGCGACATGCACCAGAGGGGGATAATCGAGACCTCGGAGATTACTGAGCCGAGGCGGAAGATGGCCATACTGCCAAAAGGAGCCAGGCCCCTTGACAACAGGGTAGGGGGGGCGCCAGGAGTGGTTCTTGATACCGAAGGAGCTCAGGTCATCAGCCTCCCCGGAGTCCCGGGGGAGCTCATGTGGATCTTCGACAACCAGCTACTGTCGCTGCTCAAGGGGAAGGTGGAGGGAGCATTCTTCGAAGAGGTCATCTACCTCCCCCTGCGGGACGAGTCGACCCTGTCCCCCATTATCGACGACGTGATGCAGGACGTCCCCGGGGTCTACATCAAGTCGATGGTGAAGCCCTACGGAGAGTCTGGGATCAGGCTCTGGGTGTCTGCCAGCGGCCAGTCCCAGGCTGAGGTGGAGGAGAGGGTGAGCAGGGTGGCCAACCTTCTCATCAAGAGATGCGAGGAAAGGCTGCCGAACGGGTAGGTAATGTTCACCCCTCGTAGGATAAGTGAAATAAGCGGGTTGAAAGAGAGCTAGGCTGATTGTCATGGTCGAGGTCTGGCTACCCTACGGGAAGACGGAGGTCCACATCAGCGTCTCCCTGAGAAACCTCCTCGGAACCGTGGAGCCGGACCGGGGACAGCCGTCAGCCAACCCCTTCGAGACCATCACAGAATCACTCAGGAACCCCATCGAATCCAAGACCATCGGCGAACTGGTAAAGCCCAGGGCCAAGGTCGCCATAGCCATCGATGGCACCCTATCCCCAGGTCTGGCGGCTTCGGCGGCTTCGAGCGTCGTCTGGACCCTTAACCAGTCTGGCGTACCGTCAGAAAACATCACCCTGGTGGTCGGCAACGGGCGCAGGGAGCATGGCTACCAGGAGTTGATATCCGTTCTCCAGGGTTCTAATATATTGAAGGGTTTGGACATCGTGGAGCACAACCGGAACTCCGCGAGCGTCACACGGGTCGGTACCACCTCGACGGGAACGAACGTCGAAGTATGCAGCTCATTCACGGGGGCGGACTCGCGCATCGTAATCGGGGAGACTCTCATAGATCATTTCTCGGGCCTCAGGGGGGCCCATAGCACGGTCCTCCCGGCGTTATCTGGAAAGGAGGCCATTGAGCATAGCATGAGCCTCTCCTTCAGCGGAGAAGTCGTGCCCGGAGTACCAGATGAGAACCCCGTCTACGCCGATCAGGTCGAGGCTTCACGATTGGTAGGGGTGGACATGGCGGTACAGCTGGTAACCAACGGTTACGGCGAGCTGGTGTCGGCTTTCTCTGGAGACTTAGAGGCGACCTGGGGCAGCGCGGTAGCCACCCTCGGAGAATCCTACAGGGTTAAGGCCGAGTCCAACGCGGACATCATCGTCGTGAGCGCGGGTGGGAGCAGGTTCGACTTCGACCTCTATAACGCGGTGTGGGCCCTGAGGGGGGTCTCACCCATCGTCAAGAGGGGAGCCACGATCATCCTCCTTGCCGAGTGTGCCGACGGGATGGGCGCAGAGGGTCTTGAGACCCTCGCCCAGGTTGACACCCTCAGCGAGCTGAGGCGGAGGTACATGCTGGGAGCTAGAGCGGTTCACGTGATAAAGACCGCTCTGAGGGGCAACGAGGTCGTCCTGGTCTCAGCGCTGCCCGGCTACCTGGCGGAACCCCTCGGGTTATCTGTGGAGAGGACGGCCAGCGCCGCCCTTGAGAGGGTGACTCAGAGGCGCAGGGGCAGGCGAACTCTGGTCGTCACCCATGGATGCTCGACCGTCCCTGTCGTCGATTAGAGGGGGAAAAGGTTGACCAGGGTCAGGATGACCATGCCGACGTAGACTAGCACCATTAATTTCCTCGAAGTGCTCAGGGGCGATATGTCATCGAGGGGTCCACCGGCCCTGTCGTCGGTCCGCATCATGAAGAAGGCCACCATCACCGCCATCATGAAGAAGCCTGAGAGGATCATCAGGAGGATTCCCACGATGGATGAGATCCTGTGGTAATGCCTGCCGAGTAGGGCGCGGCTGATGTGACCCCCGTCCAGCTGCCAGGCGGGTATCAGGTTGATGAAGGTGATTATGGACCCGACCCAGGCCGCGAAGCCCACGGGGTGGAGGATGAGCACCATCCCATCCGGGACTGGTCGCACTATGGATGAAATCAGCTCGAAGATGAGGGGGAAGGGGATGTACTGGAACCGGATCTCCGGGTATGTCGCCATCCATGCGTTCACCTCTTCCATGGGGACGACGAATGATAGGTTCAGGCCTATCACGATAACGATGATTGTGACCAGGAATCCGACCAGCGGCCCGCTGAGCCCCAGGTCGAAGAGGGCGTCCCTGTTGGTCGGGGGCTCCTTCATGGTGATGACGGCCCCGAACGTCCCACCCATGCTTATGCCCGGGGGCGCCGGTATGAAGTAGGGCATGGAGGCTTCTATTCCCCTCAGCATGGTCACCGCCTTGTGGCCCAGCTCGTGTAGGCCGAAGACGGCGAGGATGGCCAGGGTGAAGTAGAGGGCGTTCATGAAGACCGGAGTATCAGGCATCAGAATTCGGAGGAGGAGGGGGTTGTTGCTCCTCAAATAACCGTCGATGAAGATCGTCACGGTCGTGATAGCGAAGAGGATCAGGTTTCGACTGTAATTCGGCTGGGTTGGAGGGGGGGCCCTCACCAGGTTTATGAGGTAACGGTCTACATCCCGCCTCAGCCTCGGGAGGTAGCCCAGGGGGCGTAGTTCCTCCACCAAGAGCTGGAACCCCGTTTTCACCGACTGTCTGGGGTTCTCGGGATCCAGGGGATTGACGATGTACGTGGGCTGGTCGAGGTAGAAGTACCTGTCCAATACGGTGAAGTGCCTCTCGATCGACTCTTCAGCGGCGGGGTCTGCGATATAGTACCGGGTCAATACCTCTTCAGCATCCTCCGACTCTTTTCAGATGGCGAGTCACATAGTACGACCGGAGGCTAAAAAGGTAACTGGGATCGGATCGCATTCTTTAAATCCATGTTGTCTAGAGGTTTAGGGCGTTGTAATTGGCCGACGAAGGTTTCAGGATCAGGGGGTTCAGATCCGACGACCTGAACAGGGTGAGGGACATTAACGTCGAGTGCCTCCCGGAGAACTACAGCACGTTCTTCTACATGAATCTTTACCGACGGTTCCCCGAGACTTTTGTTGTTGCAGAGGCCGACGGAGCCATCCAGGGCTACATCATGTGCCGGATCGAACGGGGCCTCTCCAAGCTGAAGAGCCTGAGGCCGGCCCGGCAGTGCCACATCGTCTCCATCGCGGTGAGGGAGTCCTATCGTCGGCGGGGAATCGCCTCCAGGATCATAGCGGCGGCCATGGAGGGGGCGAAGGAGAATTACGATGCGACGGAGTGCTTCCTCGAGGTCAGGGTGGGAAACAACCCGGCTGTCTTGTTGTACGAGAGACTTGGCTTCGCGAAGGTTAAGAAGAACTATAGTTACTACATGGATGGAGAGGCCGCCTGGGTGATGGCTGCTCCAATCATCACTGACCAGTGAAGTGGGTAATTTCTCCAAAATGATACATAATGGGTCAATACACAAGGATGTAGGAAGCGTTCCTATTCATCAAAGAGGAAGGGGCCTTGGATAAAATTATATTGTATACTTGGGGGATCTTCCTCTTCTCCATGCTCATCTTCTACTGGTTCGGGCGCTTCACCCTGAAGTTGATCAGACAGCACAGAAACATCTACGATCTCCTGTTTGAGCTGGAGGAAGAAGAGAAAAGGAAATGATCCTGGCTCCGTGTGGACGATGGTCGCTTCTGGGGTTTTGGCTAGGTTAATTTTTGATTACAGTTCTCGGGGTTTCGATAGATATTTAGCCTCCCGGAGTTTATGATTCCTGATATATTTGGGGGATAGCCGCCTCATCCCTTGGAGCGAAGTGAGCTCCTGGGCCTGCGTCGCCTGTGGTAAATGCTGTCTGGGCTACAGAGTTCCTCTTAAGGCTGACGAGTACGCCCGGGTCGCTAACATCTACGGCCACGGAGTCGTCGAGTTCGGCCTCGGGAAGGTCTATCTGAAGCTCGGCCTGGGTAGTCGCTGTGTTTTTCAGCGGCCCACTCATGGGCGTTGGATCTGCAGTCTCCAGGCGATGAAGCCCTTGGCCTGTAAGTTGTTCCCTTTCCGGGTCCAGTCGAAGCCTGTCTACGAGAGGGGGGATACCAGCGCTTACACCTTTAAGGGTAGGACTTTCTATGTGTACCTCGACCCCGAGTGTGGTGGGATTAACGTCGGGCGTCCGAGTCAGAGGTTCCTTCGTCAGGTGGTTCCGGAGGTTATCCAGATCGGCATGGGGATGGGCTATAAGCAGAAGTTCACGACCTCGAAGTACATTTCCTGGAAGCCCTTTTGAGTCGGTGGTCCTCCTCGGGGAAGTTTCTTAAG
>JAUVHT010000002.1 GCA_030593155.1 Candidatus Bathyarchaeota archaeon | reverse complement strand
CGTTGAAATCATCCCATGTTCTCTCGATCAGCGAGTAAACCCTACGGTGGCCCCCCTTCCCCGTCCTTGTGATAAAGGTCGCGAGACCATCATCCACAAGTCGATTCAGGAAAAAAATTATTGAGGCCCGCGAGATCGATTCCCCAATCGCAGACAGCACGAACAGCACATGATCAAAGACAGCTCCCGAGCCGGATCCCTCCTCTCCCGCATCGAGGAGAAAACGGATCGATTCGGCTTCATATTTTTTCCAGATCGCATTAATCCCCTGTTTGGTTGTGTCAAGTTTCATCAGAGTCTATTACCTTCTAGTTTTCCATTTGTCATATTCGGAAACCTAAAAGATAATATATCTAACAGTAAATAAAACTATCGACTAATCAGATCCTAATAGTCCCGATCAGATAGAGCAATCTTTTCACGGTCCCGAGCTCAATATTCTTCGGGTGATTCAACATCGTTCTCCTATACTCCGCTCCGCTCCTCCTCATCAACATAAACTTAGGAGGAAATTTCAGAGGCATAAAATCACGACGAATATCCACACTCCTAATTATACTTGAATCAACCCCGTTAAACTCCGGGTGATCCCTGATCTTGTTAAACCAGAGCTCACGGGGGATCGATAGACATCCACACAGAGGTTTATCGACCACCATCCGAGAGACCATCTTAAAAATCGTGGCTATCGGAGCACAGACAAGATGATTAAAATCCACGATCACATCGCGCTTTATGAATTTCAGGATCCCCCGGAAAAGCATCATGTCAGCGTCAACACACAGGATCACATCGACATCAAAATCGTTGAACAGAGAATCATAAAGCTCCGTCTTGATCCCCTTCAATCCCTCCGAATGTCCCTCATTTATCGAGACTAACACGACATCCGGGGCCGGATCCAGACGCTTGATCCCCGGTAAACAATAACGCTCCAAAAGCTCCCGGTCACTGACACGACACGGGACACCGATCCCGACCCTCATCGAGAGACATCCTGATAAATCAAAAAATGGAACTTCGCGACCCTCTGAGGCGTATTATACGGGGGGAGCCCTTCTTTTATCTCTCCATATCTATCGATAACTTTCAATCCCACCGAGAGAGCTTCAAGCGATAACTTACTCCCGACGCTAGGGCCAGCCACGGGGAGCAAACGCCCCTTGAAATCTCGCTGAACGTCGATGAAATACTCAAAAAATCTGAGAAGATCGGGGAGATAACTATGAGGGATTTTATCGCGGTGAATAGAGAGACTGAGGCCGTGGCTGTCAGCCAGAGCCCGCGCCTCATCGTCAGCCCCCTTTGAGAAATGGATCGCCCTCCCCTCCCCACTTTCAGCTCCCTCTCTCCACGAAAATAACTCCGTATCAACGGGGTTCGGGATCCACATCGCACGCTCCGGAGCTCCCCGGAGAAGGTCACTCGTTGAAACAAGAATCTCATCGGCCTTCTCGCTCCGTTTATGAGCCCCCCAATTCTCCCGAACATCAGACCCGTGAAAGTGCATGATCACCGGACCATCATAAATCGCTTTGAGGAGAGGGACGAAAATCGAGTGATAATGAACATGAACCAAATCATATTCACGCGCCATGATCAGAGCTCTTAACGCGAACAGAGGCTTTGACTTGATCCGCGTAGTCCTGTAAGAATTGAGACCGAGCTTATCCCATTTCTCAGTTATGATCACATCCGAGAGCGTCCCATACTTACGATCCATATACTCCGCAATTAGGGAGCTCACGCCAGCACAGGACCAAACATGAAGGATTTTCATCGGGAGAGTGATCTTCATCGCGGGGGCCTCCATGTGTTCTCCCGGATCACCTTACACGGATTCCCGTAAGCGACCACTCCCGAGGGGATATCCTTCGTTACGTTTGAGTGAGCCCCGATCATCGTGTAATCCCCAATTTTTATCTTTGGCTGAATCGTGACCCCCGCCGCGATAAAAGACCACTCCCCAATCTCAACCAACCCACAGAGCCCCACCTTTGAAACAATGATCGACCCCTTCCCAATAATGCAACCGTGACCGATCATA
Source organism: Candidatus Bathyarchaeota archaeon (assembly GCA_030593155.1). Next base: position 15,864 of record JAUVHT010000002.1, on the reverse strand, counting down.
TTTCCATGAGCGATCCACACCTGATCCTCGATCCTCGTGGTTCTCTCGATCCCCCAGACGATTGTATTATTCCCCGCAATATCTACATCGTCCCCGATTGAGATCCCCTTCTCAGCTTTTCGCCTAACCCTCTTCCCATCCACAAAAGGAACCCATAAAGGCTGTTCAAAAACCGTCCCCCGTCCTATCCTGACGTTTTTCCCTATCGAACACCGTGGATCTAAATGCTGATAATAAAAACGAATAAAGGGATTCATCGGATCCTCCTCAACGGATTACCCGCGAAAATCCCCCGCATCGTGATATCTTTTCGTACAAACGACATCGCCCCGATGATGGTCCCTGAGACAATCCGCACACCATCATTGATCACGGTCCCCGTCCCAATCTTAACCATGCTCTCGATCACCGTCTTTTTCTTCGCTTTTTCAGTGAACGGGATATTTATGAACATGACATTAGGCGCGATAAAAACATCGTCCCCGATGATCACATTCCGCGCGATTATAGTCCCATATCTCAGGGTGACATTATTCCCAATCCAGCACTCCCCCGAGGTTGAGACCCGAGAGTCAATATAGCAATCATCCCCGATCACCGTCCCTTTTCTGAGCTCAACATAATTTTTAATTACGCATCGCTCACCAATCGAAACCCCATCCTCAATAACACAATATTTTCCGATACTCATTTTTTCTCCTCTCTCCTCGATACGCGTCTGTATCTAATCCTCGTGTAGTCAGCCCATAAAAATCTCCGTGTCCGACAACAAAAATCCCGAACATTCATCGGGGTCAATGGTGGGATGGTCTCAATTATCAACTGTTCTCTATCCTTCGCGTGACCTTTCAGCCACACATAGACATCGTAAAACCTAGTGTGCGCGCTCATCGTAGACCCCTCTCAACCTGAATATCTAGCGAGAAGAATACCCCCACGAACAGGATCCCCAACGCGTGAGGCAGATTTCGCCCTAACCAGAGAAATAACAGCACAATGATCAAAACCATGAGGACATAAAGTAAAACTCTTATATCTTTTTTGAAGAGTATTTCCCACTCTTTTCCTTCGCTCATTTTCCATCCTTCTCCTTTAACATAAGATAGCCCCTCCCCCTTCTAGTAATAGAATAAGGGAACCTAGCTCTCGTGATAAAACCATGATGAACCAACCGATTCAGACTGTATGAAAAACCACTGTATAGAACTCTGGTCTTGTCTCTCTCTGGTAACTGTTCAAGACCTTCAACTCCTAGAATGATACTTTTTACAGTTACACATTCTGAGCTCCCCTGAGCTAGAAAATGAAGTATCTTCAACATTCTAGATCCCATCATGCGCCAACCTCCGTGCGCGCTTCTCGTGGACTCACCCTGATATCAAGCGAGAATAAACTCAACGTGAAAAGGACCACACAGATCAAGGGCCTTAACCTCATCGGAGCGAAATAACTCCATCCCGCGGCACTCAACGCGCATATGAAACCCCACACGGACACAAAAAACAAAACCTTGACTAGAGCCAAATTTTTAGATGTGAGATACTTCGCCATCAGCGACCATCTCCCGGATCCGCTCCGAACCGAGCCCTCATCTCCTTTTCTTCGAGCTGTTCAAAGACAGAGATGAATTTCTCCATAGTCTGAGAAGCGCGGTCCATCCTCTCCGCGGATTCAACCAACTGATCGATCACAAAATCCATTACCTGAACGAACCCCCGCGCACTAGGACAATCCCGACAGCTCCGAGTATCGAGGCGACCTTTGAGGGCCTCATGAAACTTTTTCTTTAACTCCTCTGAGAGATTAGGTGGGGTCTCATCGAATGATGGGCCTCTCATGTTCGAGTCCCCCAATTCTCCCTTTTTCCCTGAAGAATTTTTTTATTCGCCGCGATCACATCAACCTCTGGAAAAGTAGTGAAATAACAAGTCTCGCCCGCGCGTGAGCCCGATTGATAAACTCCCGCATTTCTGCATGGGTCATATCCCCTTTTCACTCTCAGAGGGATGATCCCCGCTCTCTTACAATTATCGAATCGATCACAGGTGATCATGATAGCCTCACCATCGGGGCCTCGTAGCTCTCCGAGATCGGTTCGTGATAACAGCACATCGTTTCATTACAGATTTTATCAGTTCGGCCCCCAACCTTGATCTCTCTCAGGGTTATACATCTGACCCCGGCCTTCCGGCCTCTGGGGAATATACAGGGTGGGATCTCCGCTTTTTTCCGATGGGCTGTTCGCGTTCGCGTGAATCGACCCATCAGAGAGCCTCCTTTAATATGCTCCCGCAATTCCGACAAAAATACACAGCCCCGTTAGATCCCCATCCCCCATCGACTTTTTCCGGCCCACAGTCAGGACAGCTCATCAGCTTAAGCGCGTCCGCGGGGTGCATCTCACTTCTCCTCCGTGTATTCTTCGAGGCCATCCTTGTACCACTCAGGGATCTTCTCACGGTAGGCGAGTCGTTCAGTTTTTTTGAGTAGATTCCTCATATGCAGATAATGTCTCTGAACCGTGGACATATCACGCCAGCCCACGTTAATCATTACTGCGAGCTCTAGGGGAACCCCCATGATGAACAGCCATGTCACCGATATTTTTCGGATATCGTGGGGGATCAGCTCAACCCCCGTATGTTTTAGGCTCATCCGTTTGACTAGATCCCTCCATTTTCTGACATCGAAATCAAACAGAATCTCTCCCTCTTCTCTCTGCTGATACAGAGACCAGAGTCTCTCCCGGACCCGACGAGGGATCCACGAGATGTCCCATTCTTCCCTCATCTTTTCAAGAACATGAACCCGGAAATCGTCGGGGCCGTTCATGATGATATATGAGCTGTGTCCCGACCCGACCCGGATCCCCATGAGGCCCCGACCCTCCGGCCTCAATCCCGTTCTCATCTGAGACACGAGTTTAAACTCTGTCGCGAGTCCCATCTGGGGTTTCAGTGAATTGATCTCATCGAGCATCGCTTGAATCTGTGTCGGGAAATCCCTCATCTCAATCTGGGGGACCCGCTTGATATTCCGGGGGTCCCGGCTATCCGTCATTGTCAGATATCGATCACATAGATCCCGACGGCCTAAAAACCTGAACAGGTTACGAATCAGCTTTTTCCGATTCCGGATCCTCGTGTCGTCCTCCCCAAACTTATCTAGGAATCTCATGCAGAGTTGATCCCCGAGCTGGTTTTCCGGGTCCTTCGCAAACACGAGAGAGGGTTTATCCCAGACCTTCTCCCATGTCCTCTGACAGAAATTAAAAATCCGCTTGTGGGCCTTCGTTTTGGTTTTCAACCAATCAGCGAAAGAGATCCCTATCGCGAGCTTGCACTCATCGTCAAAATCAGCCTGAACGATATTTAGGCCGACATCTTTAACGTCAGATGTGAGCTCCCCGGACTCTATCAACTCTTTGCGGATTTTTCGAGCTGTCACTACGTGACATTTCAAACGTCCCGCGACCTGTTTCGCTGAGAACTTCGCCTGAAATAAACGGCGCGCTAGATCCCTGTTTATCGAGGGCCGACCACCCTTTGATCCGTTCATCTGGATCCGGGTTTCATCGTCAGCCCCGAAAACTTCACCGTCTGTTTTTCCTTTATTCATTTTTAAATCCCCTTCCCCTCTTCTCTCAATTCATGAATGTTTTTAACAAAATATTCATCAACCTGACGTTCTCCAAACGCATGAATTTCCCTGAGATGTTTCATCAACTCACCCCACGTCAAATTTTCTACGTTGGTACATCCTTCGATTCTACACTTCATTTCGTTGAATCTCCCTAATCCTGACTTCGAGGACCAGCCTCATGTAAAAGAATAGTGACTAGGAGTAGGATTGAAACCCCCTCAAATGTATTGGAAACCATGTTCATGATTTTCATCAAGACACTGACAAAGAGACCACCACCTAGTTTTCTAAGATAAGAAACTTTCCAGCCTTGCATTATTCAATTCCTCCCAGAGCCATCATGATCGCCGCGTATACGAGGATCAGCCCAATCACGACGAGCATAAAATTGTTTCCTGTTATCAGGAAATTATAGATCATTTTTGAGGCGTTCCATAGAGAACTGAGCCCTCCCTTGATCTTCCCGAGAGCTCCCGATATCTGGTCCCTCCTCCTCTGAGGCTTTTCCTCTGTTCGGGGTCTCTTTTTTGACACTCCTTTCAAAGAGTGCATCATCTCAAACCTTTGATAGCCTTCACCCTTTTCGACAATTCCAATCTCCGCTTCTACGCCGATCTGGGTTATCTCTATTATCCCGACGGTGAATCCTCCCGCATCCACTATTCTGAAACGATTGAATCCACCCTTTACTTTGATTTGCTTCATTTCGGAAACCGTAGTACAAGAAACGCAACAATACTATATAACACCTCAGGGCCTTCTAATCAGTATCATTATAACTGATCAGAATCATTCATCAAAAGAGACACAATCCATGAAAACAATCCGGAGATCCCGCTTCGAGATCCTCATGGTAATTTTAGAACTCTGTGTGAATCCCGGCCTCTCCCGTCAGTCCCTCCTCATCAGGGCCAATATCAATCATGGAAAACTCCATGATCTCCTTTTTGGGCTCATCGATGATCAGCTCATCAACGTTGAGACTCGTCCACATTCTGTGTCCGGTCAGAAAAGGGAAACTGATTATTTTCTCCGGACCCCTGACGGGGATAAACTCATCAACGATTTCAAGGAGATCCGAGCACGCTTAACCAGAACGGGATCTCCATAATTATGAAGATCCCGAGAGTCCAAACACTGAGTTTTACCTGTTCCCTCTGAAACTCCCCTGAGTCCACATCGAGACCTTTCGCGTATGTATAGAAAAATAACAAGGTGTTCAACCAGAGGATCACGCTCACATAGAGGACGAATTTTAAAATTGTATGAACGATGATCCCCGGACTCAAACCCCTGAGATAAAAAACTACCCAAAACGTGATCGCGGTCAGTCCGTTCAATCCGAGATATCTTATAAATCGGGGGCCTTCATCGCTTCCCAATGGGTCCAGCTCCGGCCCCCTAGTGGAATCGCGTCTCTCCCCGTGGGGGCTACACCCAGAGGAGAGAAGAGATTTGGATCCCCTGACGGTTTCCGAATCCCGAGAAAAAGGATCCTCATCTCCAAATAGAGGGGTGTCTTACTCACGTTTAAGCTTGTCACTCTTTTCCTGTGTCGGGACTCGTTGTGGGGAGGTCCTTGTCGTGACCTTTATCCACTTCCCGGATTCTGGGAAAATTCTGCTGAAGGATCGACACCGCTTCTCCGCGACCTTTTCCACCCCGAGCGATCAGCATCCTCTCGATCATGTCTTTAATGTTTCCCGCTTGCTCACTATCTAATCCCTCTTTTAACAGCCCATAGAATACTAGCCCTTTCATGGTGTTCTCAGAGCTGATTCGGGTTCTCATATCGAGAAATTGGCTGTCAGTCATAACTTTTCCTTTATCGAAAAGATACTCTCCGGCCTTTCGCTCCGTCTGAAATGAGATTTTCTTATCCGGCTGTCTGGATTTGCTCATATAGCGATCTCTCCCGTCACTAGGACATAAACCACCGCGGCGATTACCACGAACCCGATGATCAAAGCGAGCTTTTTCAGGTCCATCGGTACTTTAAACTCAGATTTAAGAGCCGTCCCGAGAGCTCGCGATTCATGGACCTCTTTCAATATCCGAGCTGAGATTTGGACATTCGGTGTTGAGATGGGGTTTCTTTTTTTATGCTGATAGATAACTAGGAAACTCTCCTTTACTCCGGTGATCCCTCTCCATATTTTCCCTCCTATCCCCGGTTTAATCCGGTATAGACGATCCGGCTCAATCCTGTATTTCTTCCCGTCTATTTCATGCTCAAAATCAAGCGAGCTCCCCCGGATCTTCTCGTGATCATCGACTCCCGGCCTCATGAAAATAAGCTCAAACTCGTAGGGCTCTCGCTTCAAAATTATTCGTAAAACTATTATTCCCAAGGTAGGGATCACAAGAACCGCTAACCCCATAAAAAATATATATGTGATCTCCATTAAACCCACCCCAAAGCCTGAGCCAGCAATCCGTAAATTATCACCGCGAAAAAGAAGCCATACATCAAATTCGTGGGGTTCTTCAATGGGGCCAGCATCGAGAGCCAGCTTCCAAAATCGAAACGGGGAGCTGATCCGGTTTGTTTCAGCGCGTTGAGTATCACGATCTCATCGAGGTATTTTCCCGAGGTGTCCGACATTGACTTATACCCCACCGCGTTAGGATTCCCCTCAAAATAAATCGCCTCTGCTCCGCGTATCTTCCCCCCGACTTTGACGTTTTGAATGTTCGCCTCTGAGATAACATAGATCCCATCCCCGAATCTGAAATGAGCTTTTTTAGCATTGGCCTTATGGATCACGGCCTCTCTGTTTTTGAGGAGGATCAGAGCCTTGAAACTCATCTAGTCATTCCCCCAATCTTTTTCTGTTCCTTTAACCCGTCCTCTGTCTCGAAAGGCATGAATGACATCTGATATCTGAGAGCTGTTCGTTCCTTCGCGCGGGCTATCTCCCTTTTCCTTCGCTCTGCTCGTAAAACTGACATTCTCATTCGCTGATCGCATCATAAAGGAGGTAGAAGTTTAAAAAAACCATCGACAGAGCGACGATAAAACTCGTGGATAGATAGACGATCCCGAATATCATCCCGAGTAATCCAGCGATCATTCTCACGATAGCATCCCTTTTCACGAACCCGAACACAGTCACAAAAATCCAGAAAACGAGAAAAACCCATATCCATTCAGTCATTGCGGTCATTGATATCTGGATAATAAATAAAGTGTAAGACATAAAATAATTACTATGGGGATCCACCACCACTCATCAGAAATAGGCTCTCCGTCCTCCCCGTCAATTTCCTGAAACGTAAAATTCTGATATTTTACATATTCAATAGGTCCAAAATCTGAGCAGTATATCATCGGGAGCTCATTCGGAACATAATCAATGGGGGAGATCGAAGGGCACAAAATATTATAATCCGACACCTCATCCTCGATCATAATCGGGAGGCTCCAATCTGCGAGAGTCACGTTTGAAGTGCTGTAATAAAACTCCCCGATTGTAGTATTCCACCACACAGCATACAGTAAATTTGGATCTTGTGATTGAATACAGCCAATGACACCCGAGGCATAAGTCAGAGGCCCCGCGTCAACCTCTAAGACATCCCCAAAGGTTGAGGCTGAATTATCCGTGGTATTCCACCGATAAACAACCAAAGGCTCATCTAATCCCTCGTCCTCGTGAATAAAAACATAAACTTGATTATCCAGATCATAGGTTGCAGAAAATTTCCCATTAAGAAAAACTAAATCAGTGGTGATTATGAATCGATCCCCGATAGTTGGGGGATTTCCCCTCGTAGCATTGAGCGCATACAGTTTTGATCCTCCAATTTCCCAGACATGAAACACGATCCCCACATCAATCGACATCCCAAAAAGGGGAACGGGTTTTGAATAAACTCTCTCATCAGGATTCCCCGTTAAAGCAGATCCATCGTAAAACATGACTCCCGCGAAATTGGGTTCTGTTTCAGGATAAGCCGTCTGCGATTGGTGGATCCAGACATCAATTCTTTGTTTTCCCTGTTTCGTGTATTCCTGCATATTTGAAACCCAGATATAACCATCATCATCAATACAGATCCCGACATGAGTGCATACATCCTCCTGTTTCACCTGAACCTCTTTATCCCATAAAAAAATAAAATCTGTATCCGCATCGTCAATATAATAAGCGGTCACATGAACATCCTGACTCCCTGTTTCACTAGACGCTATGATCACGATTAATCGCGTATCCCCTCCCGTTGTGTCCTCCCAGATCGTCCAATCATTATAGGCTGTAATCGTGGGGAAATCAAATAAATGGGTCCAGCTCAAACCATCCTCTGACAGAAATATCGTTGAGTTTCCCCACGGGGGGGCTTCAAAAAGAGCATAATAATAATTTTGTCCTCGTGGATTTTGGAATACTTTAGACTGTTGTTCATGAGCTGTTCCGAATCCGGTTATAGCCTCAGCGATTGTGACCGTCGCGCTATTAACTATTTTAATATTTGAAACTCCGAATATCATGATTAGAATTAAAAAAAAAAGTTTGGATCTCACAGTCTGATCAGCTCTTTAGTCAGCATGATCACCGCGAAGATTGACAGAGCTACGAGGATCCGGATCACCCATGCAAACATAGAGGGTAATCCCCAAGATGTATCCCCGATCAACATTGAACTGTACCATCCGAGGAATCGCCAGAAATTGAAGTTAGTCTCAGTGTCAAAGGATTTCGCGAGGGTCACGTTGAGAGCTCCGTCCACATAGATCGCCTTTGACATATTCCCATCGTCCGCGAAGGGAGTGATAAAAACGTGGTGTCCATCTTTCAACACGAACCGGGACCAATTATAATTAGTGTCAAAGTCTCTCAGGATTGTCTCGTTTCTGAGCTCAAAAAACCATTCATTCGATAGAATAGATTTTACCTCAACGGTGTAGGGATACCACCAATTTTCAAGCGAAAGAGAAACCGCGCTCTGTTTTTGGAATCTGATCCCGTCCTGATAGATCAGTCCTGTTAATCGGTGAGTGTCCCATTGAGCCCGAATCGACACATTGATCAACTGATAATAAATATATTCTCCCTTCCATGTCAGGTTATGAGTCTCCCCATCAATGAGGTTGATCCCGATTGTCATTAGAGAGTCCGGATCCAGCTCTGTTTCATATCTCTCCTCTGTCTCTCCGAAAGCTGTGAATGTGTACGCGAGAACGGGGAAAATCAGATTGAGGATCAACACGAAAAGATAGAGCTTCGTCATTCCCCCGTTATTGCTCATCTTCAGAACTTCCCACTAATGAACATCGCCAGCATGATCGCCAAAACGAGGGCCAACACGGATCCGATCCAAATTGGATACCATCCCATGAATGTAAAAAGGATCGTTGAGAGAAGCGTTGAAAAGGGAACCGTGACCTCCGGTCTCTTCCCCTTCGTTCCTATTAAAACGACCAGCATTAAGGAAATGCTGAACATTAACGAGATCATCATCCCGGCCTCTGTCGCGGTTACGTCCATAGCTGACGCGATTCCGGATAAATACTCAGACCAGATAACCATCTTGATCAGAGAAAGAGAGGGGGACAGGATATTTAATTATTTAGACTGTTCCCGCGTGAATCAGGAACCCGAACCCGATCAGCATAACGAATAATCCGATTACAAAAGCGTAACCTGTCGGCCTTCTATAAGCGAAAACCATCAGGGGACCCATGAGCATACCGAATCCCATCAGGAAAATATAGAGGCGTGTTTTGAACCGTGTGAATGGGCCTGTCGGATCCCAACCGGGAGGCTCTGGGTCATCTGGATCGGGATCCTCATAGTCTATCCAGTCCTGTGCATCTTCAACGGTTTCAAATCCATCTGCTAATACATCGGTCCCATTAATTTCAGTTACTAAGTATGTGCTATTCGCGCCAACAGGCCATCTAGCCCATCTCAGATTAGGGTTGACGTTCTGACCCACTCCCTGTTCAATCACGGGAGTATTCCATGAGCCGTTATAGAGAGCATACCACACCTTTTCATCATCCGTGTCAAATCCATGCCATGCAACATGAAGCTCATCATCGGAATCCACCGCGATAGAGGGGGCGAATTGGATTGTGTTTTCTTGATTGACGGCTGTACTTATTCTGAGAGGATCCGACCATCCCCCGGTTTTAACTGTGTACCATATTTGACCGTTAGCCGGAAATCCATCATCCCTTCCCACGAATACCACTTGAACATTATCACTAGAATCAACAGCCACGGAGCTAGTAGTGCATATTCTAGTTGACATCCCCGCTAGAGTGCTCAATCTTATTGGTCCGGCCCAGCTTGCGGTGAATGTGTTATACCATACCTGATTGACAGCGAATCCCGTCGCCGGACCATACCAAGATACGTGAAGATAATCATTAGAATCAACAGCGATCCCCGGTGCTCTTTGATCATCATCCGACATCCCGGCATAGGTACTTATGATCAATGGAGTAGACCATGAGCCATTATATTTAGAATAGTAAACTTGAAGATCAGTTTGTGGCGCGGGTTTGGAAACATACAAGACATGAAGTTGATTGTCAGAATCTACAGCGATAGAGGGTTCTTGACACACGGAGGACTCCATACCCGCGCCGTCGCTGATATCCACGGGAGCACTCCACGCTGAGCCATTCCAAAAACTATACCATATTTGGTGAAATACCGCATGAACCCCGCTATTCTCACCGTCCCAGATAACATGGACATTATCCGCGCCATCTACAGCCAGAGCTCCCTTCCCCGAAGTCATATGGGCATCATCCCAAGTTTGTAATAGCTGACTCCCCCATGTTGCGCCCTCATCCGTGCTGTTAGACACATAAACACTCATTGTGCTCCCGGTGCGGTGAGCCCATGTAGCCCATAAGGTCCCGTTACTCGTTCTCGCTAGTTTCCTTTGAAAAGGTCCGAATGTCGAGAATGTATCATCGTCAGGGTCTCCGATCTTGAATGGTCCGGTCCCGTTCTCGTAAGAGACCCCATAGGGATCCGTCCCATTCTCAAATATGTATTCCATCGGATCAAGTGAATATCCTAGAGTTCCGGGTATTTCCCATATAGTATAGTTTCCATAGTCCTCAACCCATACAGCCTCCTCCTCATATCCCGATGGTGGAAATGTCGATCCACCCCAATGAAGTTTTAATTGAGCCTCATAACCATTTCCAGCTTTCAGATCATAGAAATACCGTGTATCGTGGCCCCCTGAGCTCAGGATGATGAACCCCATGTTATCTCCGGGGTCAGATTGAAGAAGTCCCGGCCCATCCCAATTTTTATTAGATTTGAGTTCCTGAACGATATTGGTAACGTCGATTTCCCACCACTGAGGACCATAGAACTGAGATGTGTTCAAATTCACATAGGCTTTGGTAAGTGGGGCGTTCATGATACTTCCGGAGGTAGCTAAAGGTCCATAACCCTTAGTTCCTGAACCAAAGAAGCGATAATCATCTACACCGTAAATCGTAACAGAGGAATCAGCATCAAAGGATAATGTTGAGGCCGTTCTAAGTCTAAGTGTCGCATTTTTCAGATGGTGCCAATAGTTTATTTTCATATCTTCAAAGAATAAATAGGCGTAAATATCCATATTCGGATCCGTGATTGTCACTAACTCACTGTTAAATCCCACCCCTGTTTCCGTCACGAACCAATCAGCATCGAGCCCCGGATCTTGTGCCTCGATATGTCTTGTCTGATCATCATCGAAAGCACTCACAGAGGGAATCATCGCTAACGCTAATAGTATAATTATGAATCCAGCCAGCTTTGTTTTCGACTTCATTCTAATTCCTTCTAGGTGTTTAAGTAAAAAAAAGTTTGGGGGAAGCTCTCAGCCAGATCTCAGCCAGACCACGAGGCCAGCCATAACGACCCCGATCATGAGGATCACCCAGAAAAGGGGAACCAAAGATATGATCGCGGCGGCGGCCCCTGTCAGGTTATCGACCCCCGACCCACCAGCTACGGCGGTTGTCGCCAGCTCCACGACTGTCGGGGTCAATGCGAGCCCCACGACGAGGATCAATAGAAGTGCTATGATCCCGCTCATGTCCTTTTTTGTGGGGTTAGACATTTTGAGCTCCTAATCCCTGAGCCACACCACAATCGCGGCGAGACCGATTCCGATAATCAATATGACCCAGAAAAGCGGAATCAGGCCAGCGATAGCGAGCGCGGCCCCGGTGAGGTTATTCCCTCCAACACCCGTGACGCCAGCGACCTGTTCCACGACTGTCGGGGTGAGCGCGAGTCCGACAACCATGAAAAGGAACGTCATCATGATACCAGAGAGATCCTTTTTAGCAGACATTTCAGTCTCAGATTTGAGTGTTCCCGAGGGTATTTAAGAAAACTGAATCTCTGGTTTTCTATTTGACCGAGTAATAAAACGCCATCCCAAGCCATAGAACCGCGAGGAGGATCCACATCAGCCCAAAAATTGTGTTTAGCATGATCACCCCGTTATTTGTGAGCGTCGCGTTCTCAGCTATCGCGACGAGCTCCATTTTCAGAGGAGTGTAACTAAGCACAGTCAGGAAAAATAACATCATGCTCCCGAAAGCCTTTGAGTCAGAACCCATGAGATATCAACTCTCCTCTCATGTTTTATCCTTTTTGGGTCGGCCTCGTTTCTTTTTCGCCTTCTTGCGTGCCTTCTCAGCCATAGCTTTCAGCGCGGAGCGCATCGCCAGCTTCGCGGCTCGTGCGTATCTTGCTCTCGTGGGTTTGTACCATTTATAAAATTCATCCGGGAGCTTGCACGAGAAATCATCCATCAGAACCTTATTCACTCCTTTACTTTTCAGGTCAGGGCTAACCCACGGTTTATATCCGATAGCTCTCCGCGCATAAAGTATTGAATCAGCGTCAGAATCTCCTCCTCGACGTTTAATGATTTTCACTCTCAGAGTCCCCGGCATGGTTGCGATCTTTGAGAGGATCCATGTCGGATCGGGAGTGGTTAATAACAGGGTGTTCATGTCCGTCCCGATTACGTTCATATATTGCTGAATTGAGATTAGGAGGGGGTCCGTCCAGTTGAGAGAGAAAAGCCAGTATCCCGCATCGTCCCACGTAAAACAGGGGATCCGTTCAAATATATCGAGCCACGTTTCCACGTTCTCCGTGGGGTCCCAACCTAGATATTTCTGACAGATGGGAGCTCTCCGATATCCGGTACTCCCTGAGAGCTCATAAATATCTTCTCCATAAAAATAATCGACTACCTGACCCATAACCTTGATCGAGTATGCTGATTTCCCTATTCGTGGGGTCCCATGAATTAAACCCAAAATGAAATCGTCATATCGATAAGCCTTGACAATCCAGCGAGCGAGAGCCAGAGATGGGAGATTGGGGATTATATACATCTCCTAAGCGGTGAGCGATAATCGAGGTCCCGGTCCTTCGTAAACGATTCAAACTCATGGAATTGCGCTATATTCCCTCTTCCCCGTACTTCGGACACACACTTTGATAGGTGGGTTAATATAACAAGTTTATCATCACAGAACAGCCTCAATCCTTCAATCAACCCTAATTTAAATTAAATTGAGGTTTTATTTCATTCGATTGTCCCCGGGGACAAGAAACACAGGGTTATCTTGCGTTTTACAGAGCATAACCCGCAAATAACCGACACTGAAAAAATGCGTTGACCTTACACTGTTCTACGGGGCCGGAATTGCAGTATTCTATCTGGGTTTTATTGCGCGCCCCTCCGCGCGGTCCCCCGCGCGTGTCGCGCGGTCCCCCGCGCGGTAGTGGACCCCAATAATCCCTTTAATTCAAAGGAGGGGCCTTTTTTTTCATTTCGCGCGGTCCCCCGCGCGGTGTGCTACTCAAATAAAACGCAATAAAACCCAGAGAAACCAATTATCCGGGTCTCTGGGCTACCCTAGCGCGCGCGCGATCACGTTTATCGATCCAGCCCTCCTCATCATATTCCATCTCCTCAATCACCTTGCAGACCTCTCGCCAGAACCACCCGATGAAAGTGAATATTCCCCCGACAGCTATCCAGACCCAGATCATGCGTAATTTCTCCCACACTTCAAACACTGAACGTGATCAATGGGCTCAGATCTCCGAGCCAGAGATCCCCCATCCCAAGGACATCGAGGCCGGGGTTTATAGCCCCATCCCCTGATCTTCATTCTCCAATAATCCGGGAGATCAGCGATCCTCTCGTACCGAAAAGCATCCTCCGGGACTGAGAGCTCAACCATTTTTTTTACCCTCAACACCGACCACAAGCTCAGCGAAAAACGAACAGGGGAGCCCATTCGATTGAATCCGACAGAAATTTTTGACGCTGACGGGTTCGCCTCTGTGTCTGAAACAATTAGTGAAAATGAGCTGATCCTCCTTATCATGATGAAGGACAGCCCCGCGATTACACTTCGGGATCTTGAATCTCTCAGAGGATTTAGATCCGAGCTCAATTTCAAGCTCCCTGATCCTCACATCCCGCTCCTCCATTCCCTCAACATAGGGACGCGTCCCTCCACAAGCTAAACACGCTGAACCTTGAAGCTCCTCAGTATCCCCCAGATTCTTAATTTTCGGTGGCGAATCCGGCCTAAACCAGATACACCTATAAAGAAAATCCCCTGAATTTTTCTGACCCCCGGACATCGCGGGACACGCATCATCGAGATTAGCATATCGATTTAATATAGAGTCAGCTTTTTCCAATTTCTCAATCCAGTTAGGATCAAAAATATCATACTCGATCCCCTTCAAAATAAACTCAGAGGCGATCACATTCATCGGGATCTTTTTACTCTGTGCATATTTCAAAAGGGCCGCGTGAATATCCGCGTCATATTTGAGAGTTTTCCGCTCTTTTTTATGGGGGCCACCCTTTCGCTCTCCGCTCATCGGAAACCGATCTATCTCTATCAGGGGAACATAAAAAAGAACGCCTCAGAAAAGTAAGAACGCCTCAACAAAATGAGACAAAAAATAGGGGTGGGGCTATCCCTCGTATTTTCTTCCGAGATAATAACCCACGGCTAGACTCAACAAAAACCCGAGACCGAATCCGAGGCCGACGATAAACCAAGTGAGCTCAATCGGCATTAGCGTTTCCCCTTGTCAGATTTCAGCGTGATATCGATGTTCACTTCGATTTTTTGGTTCGTCGTTCCGATGTAGTCAGCGATCCCATGTAAGAACTTCGCGAAATTCTTAGAGCATGGATCGACCACGTTTATTTCAATGCTCATAAGTATTTCAACCCATCAAGAAACGTGCGAGTTTCATGGATCACCTGATCCATCTCCTCCATGATGTTAGATGTTTTTTTCTGGATCCTGTTACATTCTTCTCTAACCTCTGTCGAACAGTGAGAGCATTTATTTGGTATGTCCCTCGTTATCGGTTGCATCGCTAGAATACAGAACCCGCACTTGTGATCGAGCAGATTCCAGAGCTTGACCGCATCCTCCTCGATTGTTTTCCATTTCCATCGAGAGGCGTTCAGAGCAGATTTTAAATCCTTGACCTTCTCGTTTCGGGTCGCCAGTTTTTCTATGCTGGTTTTGGGGCGTGTCATTGTTTAAGCTCCCTCCGGGTTCATCCAGTTTTCGAGGCCGAGCTCGATCTCAGACCTGAGCCCTGACTCTTTCAGAGAATCAAACTCTTTCATAACCTCAGTCACGAACTCAGTCAGATCCTCATCAGGTACAGAACTGATCAGCTCTCGCATTTCAGCCAGAACATCCGTTTTTATAGGTTTGGCTTCACTGGTGGCGATAGCGAGATATCCAATCCGAGTATAAGGGAGGCTGTCAGGATAGATTTTCTTTTTTCCTCTCTTCTCTGCGTAGACCGTGAGAGGCCCCACATGAGTGACCACGAACCCCGAGCTCTCAAAAACGAGGCCCCCGATCTTCCGGTATATTTTCTCGAACCCGCTCAGAGATGTTTTAATGTCAGTCATTATGGATCACTTGTCCCGGCGTAGTCAGCTCTCAGCATCAGACATCGCCCTCGAAAAAGTTTTTGGTTCTGTCATTCGCTGGGAATATCTCCCAGAGTTTATACAGGAATTTATCGATCACCGTCGCGTTGAAATCATCCCATGTTCTCTCGATCAGCGAGTAAACCCTACGGTGGCCCCCCTTCCCCGTCCTTGTGATAAAGGTCGCGAGACCATCATCCACAAGTCGATTCAGGAAAAAAATTATTGAGGCCCGCGAGATCGATT
>JAUVHT010000039.1 GCA_030593155.1 Candidatus Bathyarchaeota archaeon | reverse complement strand
AGTTCATGGAGCTCCTCGATGCCATCGTTGTAGCCCTTGCTGCCGGGGATGGCATAGACTCTCCGGGCGACATCGGCTAGTTTGAGTGCGTCCTCGACGGCTTCCCTGCCGGAGCCCACAACGGCCACATCCTTGTCCGCGAAGAAGGGCCCGTCGCAGATGGCGCAGTAAGACACCCCCCGGCCCTTGAACTCCATCTCCCCCGGGACGCTCAACTGCTTCTTCTGGATTCCCGTGGCGATGATCACGGCTCTGGCCTCGTAGAAGCCCCCGCGGGTCTGAACCAGCTTCTGATCGCCTGAGACGCTCAGGCCCACGACGGTCTCCTCCTTGAACTCGGCCCCGAACCTGGATGTCTGCGTCACGAACCTCTCCATCAGCTCGGTCCCTGTCACCCCATCGGGGAAGCCGGGGAAGTTCTCTATCCTGTGGGGGCCCCAGGATTTCCCGCCAAGCTGTTTTCCCTCAAGTATCAGGGTTTTGAGCCCGTGGCGGGCTGTGTACAGCCCCGCGGTGAGGCCGGCGGGCCCCCCTCCGAGGATTATAACGTCGTATGATTCTCCGGCCATCTTCGGCACCAGTCAATGAGTGATTAAGAGAGGGGGCCTAGAAAAAACATGTGCCCTTAAATCCTGTACTCCTTTATGAGCTCCGCCATCTCCTTCAGCCGCTTCTGGGCGAGGCCGTGGATGGTGCCCTCCTCGTACATGCCGTCGGGCTGCCTCTCCCCCGCCTTCACGCCGGTGAGCACCTCGATGCCTTCGTCTATGGTCTTGACGGGGTAGATGTGGAACCTGCCCTCTTTGATGGCCTCCACGACCTCCTCCTTCAACATCAGGTTCTGGACGTTGCTGTGGGGGATCACGACGCCCTCCTTCCCTGTCATGCCCTTCGCCTTACACACCGCGTAGAAGCCCTCCACCTTCTCGTTGACGCCGCCGATGGCCTGGACTTCCCCCCTCTGGTTGACGGACCCCGTCACGGCGAAATGCTGCCTGATAGGCTTCCCAGAGAGAGCCGAGAGGAGGGCGTAGAGCTCTGTGCTCGATGCGCTGTCCCCGTCCACCCCGGAGTAGCTCTGCTCGAAGACGAGCCTCGCGGCGAGGCTGAGGGGCTCGTTCTGGGCGTACTTACTGTTCAGGTACCCGCTGAGGATCAGCACCCCTTTGGTGTGGGTGGGGCCTCCCATCTGAGCCTCCCTCTCGATGTCGATTATCCCCTCCTTCCCCACGCCCACGCTGGCGGTGATCCTGCTCGGCTTACCGAAGCCATAGTCGCCCAGAGACAGGACCGCCAAGCCGTTGACCTGGCCGACCTTCTCCCCCTCGGTGTCGATCATCACTACGTCCCGGGCGATCATCTCCTCGATCTTCTTCTCGATGAGGTTCGACCGGTACACCTTCTCATCCAGGGCCCGGTTGATGTGTTTCCTCGTGATGATGTTCGCCTCCTCTCCCTTGGCGTAGAAGTTTGCCTCCCTGATGATGTCCGAGACATCGGCGAACTGGGTGGACATCTTCGCCTTGTCCGCGGCAAGCCTGGAGCTGTACTCGATGACCGCAGCGACGCCCGAGGGATCCAGGTGCATCAGCCCCTCCTTGTTGCAGAGGGTGCAGATGAAGGAGGCGTAGCTCTTGATGTTCTCCTCGTTCCTGTCCATGGTGGTGTCGAACTCAGCCTTCACCTTGAAGAGCTCCTTGAACTCCCTGTCCCTAGCGAAGAGGATCTGGTACCACTGGGGGTCTCCGACGATGATCACCTTCGCATCGAAGGGGATGGGCTCGGGAGTCAGGGACTTTGTGATCATGAACCCTATGCGTGCCGTGGGCTCCTCTATCTCCAGCTTCTCGTTGGTGATGGCCCTCTTCAGGCTCTCGTAAATCATGGGGTTTGTGAAGAGGCCCTCCACGGGCACAACGAAAAAGCCCCCGTTCGCCCTGTGGGCTGATCCGGCCCTGATCATTGTATAATCTGTGATTAATGCGCCGAACCTGGCCTCCTTCTCCGTTGCGCCGAAGAGGCGGGAGTAGGTAGGGTTTAACTCCAGAACCACAGGCGCCCCCTTCAACCCTGAGTTGTCCACGATGAGGTTGATCTTGTACATGTCCGTTGGATCGCTCTTCACTCCAGGCATCTGGAAGGGGGGGCTGGGCTGCTGCGGTTTGTCCCCTTTGAGTATGGTCTGGAGGTTGTCGAGGATGTTCTCTTCGACCCTTCCTAGATATTTCACGACCTCTTCGCAGTCGCTTAACTTCTCCCTGAGGACGGAGGTCATGGGCTCCATGGCGAATGTGGCCACGCTCCGGTTTAGCTCCTTGATGGCCTCGCGCGTCTTCCTCTCAAGGTCTCTGAACTGCTTCATCGAGCCCCTAAGCTCCTCTTGGAGGGCCTCTCTACGCCTCTGGATCTGCTGCTGGAGCTGGGGGGGGAGGCCTGCGAACTCTTCTTCGTTGATTGGTCGGCCTTCAACGATCGGGATGAGAAGGAGGCCGATGGGCGAACGCTGCAGGAGGAATCCGGCGTTCCCTGCCAGCGTGTTGACCTGCTTCGTGACCTCGTTCTTCTCCTCCTCGATGACCCTCAGGACATCGCTCCTCCTCCTCGCGTACTCTTCACTGTCGAAGGCCACGGAGAGAACCTGTTTCATCTCGGAGACGAACTGCTCCATGTCCCTCTTGAACTCGCCACCCTTCCCAGCCGGGAGCCTCAGGGCGTTCGGTTTATTGGGATCGTCAAAATTATTCACGTAGCACCAGTCGCTGGGGACCGGCTGGGTCTTGGCTATCTCCCTCAGATAGTTGACCACCGCCGTCGTCCTTCCCGTCCCCGGCACCCCAGAGATATAGATGTTGAAACCCTTGTCCTTGATCTTCAAGCCGAACTGCAGCGCCCTCACGGCCCTGTCCTGCCCAATGATGTCCGTGAGGGGCATGAGTTCAGCCGTCGAGGAGCACTCGAATTCGACACCCGTCAAGACGCCCCTCGCCTCCTCGAAAGACAGCTCTTTAACCATGATCATCAGCCCTCGATAGGCCAATAGGAATTCACGAAGGACATTATTTAAACGTCTCACTTTCCCGACGGTTCACTCCACCGCCTTCATGAGATCCCGGAAACTGATGCCCTGCCCCACCCTCAACGAGTAGTCACCGGGCTTCTCTGCGATCCCGAACACCCAGCCCTTGTACTTGAACTTGGCGGCCAAGACCGCGAACCTCTTGGGATAGATGCGGTGGATCTCCAGGAACTCGTGGAGCTTCGCCACCTGCTTCCTCTTGTAGTAGGCGTACCTCTCATGACTCTTCACCTCGCACGCCAGGATCGTGTCGCCTTTGATGGCGAATACGTCGGGCAGGGGCTCGTTGCTCGGGGCGCTCACGGGCACCCTGAGGGCGTCGAAGCCGGCTTCCCTGAGCTTCTTGACCATCTCCCTCTCGGCGTCGTAGCCCCGCTTCTTCATACGCCTTATCTGGACTCGGTCCAAGGTGCGAGTGAACCTCTGCCGCTTCGGCCGGGTGTCCGCCAGATCCCTCAGAGACAAGCAGACGCCCCTATTCCTCCTCGGGTAGATTCAGAGCGCCCGTCTCCAGCGGCGTGACGGCCAGCTTTATGAGGTCCTTCAACCAGTCGGAGAAGGTGTTGGCGTTGGCGTACTTCTGATACTTCCTCTTGTGGGGCACCTTGGTCACCAGCCTCATCTCCACCATCTTGTGCAGGTAGAACTTTGCCGAGGAACGGGATATGTCGCATGTCCGGGCGAGGTCGCCGCTTGTGAAGGCCTGGTCGAGCTGAGCATAGGCGACGATCACCTTCGGCGGGAGGGAAAACGTTTTGTCAACGATCTCGACTATGGCGGCTTCACGCGACAAACAGAACTCTCCTATCTGAGGATAATAGTGGATCAGGGTTAATAAAAAATGGGGGAGGGGCTCACTTGAGGAGCCAGCGGAGCAGCCCGTTCTGAGCGTGCATTCTGTTCCCTGCCTGGGGGAAGACCACCGACTGCGGCGAGTCAATGACCTCATCGGTGATCTCGTAGCCCCTGTGAGCCGGCAGGCAGTGCATGACTATGCAGTCGGGCTTGGCCTTTGAAACCAGCCTAGAGTTCACCTGGAAGGGGGGGAAAGCCTCCATCCTCTTCTTCTTCTCCTCCGCCATGCCGGCGCTCACCCAGACATCCGTGTAGATGACGTCGGCTCCGGCCACTCCCACCGCAGGGTCGTGGGACACGGTTATGTTACCGCCTGAGTGTGCCTTGGCCTTCGAGAGTATCTCGGGGTCGGGGCTGTACCTCGGGTTGTCGGGGCAGACGACGGTCACGTCCATCCCCACGGATGAACATCCGATCACAGTGGAGTTGGCGGTGTTGCACCAGCCGTCCCCCACGTAGGCGATCTTCAGCCCCTCCAGCTTTCCCTTCTTCTCCTGGATGGTCAACAGGTCGGCTAGGTTCTGGCAGGGGTGGTACCTCTCGGTCATGCCATTTATCACCGGGATGGTCGCCGCCGAGCCGATCCGCTCTACGGCCTCCTGCTTCAGAGCCCGGACCATGATTGCATCCACGTACTCGTTCAGATTCTTGACCCCGTCTTCTAGCGTCTCGCTCCTGGTGAAGCCCCCGCCCTCTATGCTGTAGAAGATTGCGTGCCCGCCAAGCCGGTTCATCCCCGCCTCGAAGGAAATCCGAGTCCTTAAGGAGGCCAGCTCGAAGAGCATTATCAGAGTCTTGTTTTTCATGGAGTCGCTGTACTCATCCGGGTCCGCCTTTATCTGGGAGGAGAGATCGAGGATCTCAACGACCTGCCTTTTTTCCAAGTCGAAATCCGTCAACAGATGCAAACCAATCACTACCTGATACTATTACGCAATGGGAATATAGCTGTAATGAGAAAAAAATTTGTATGAGAAGACAGTCTAGGCACTGCCCGTGGGCACTGGTACGACTTTCTTCCTTATTTCTGGGATGTCATCGTCTGCGATCTTCCTCTTGAGGTTCCAGGCTGAGACGCTGGGTAATCCCCAGAGATTGATGAAGCCTACCGCGTCGCCCTGATCGTAGTGGGTGTTGATGTCGAAGCTGGCGAGGTTGTAATCGTAGAGGCTGAAAGGCGACTCACGTGCCACTGGTTTTGCTGATCCCTTGAACAGTTTCAGGGTGACCTCGCCGGTCACATTCTCCTGGGTGCTATCGATGAACGCATCCAGATCATGCTTTAACGGGTCCACCCAGAGTCCCTGGTAGACGATGGTAGCCCACGTGTGCTCCACATGGAACTTGAACATCTTCTGGTGCCTGGTCAGCACCATCTTCTCCAAGTCCTTGTGAGCGTTCAGGATAATCTCAGCCGCCGGGATCTCGTAAGTCTCACGGGTTTTTAGGCCTACGACTCGGTCCTCCATGTGCTCGATCCTGCCGATTCCATGATCTCCGCCTATCTTGTTGAGCTTCTGGAGGATCTCGACGGGGCCATACTCCTCTCCATCTATGCTTACTGGTACGCCCTTCTGGAACCCGATCTTCACATAATCCGGCTCGTTGGGGGCGTCCTCCACGTCCACGGTCCACTCCCAGATATCATCGGGAGCCATCTCATCCGGGTGCTCCAGGATGCCACCCTCAATGCTCCTCCCCCACAGGTTCTGATCGATACTGTATGGGCTGTCAACCGTGACGGGCACGGGGACCCCGTGCTCCTTCGCCCACTTTATCTGGCTGTGCCTGTCGAGCTTCCACTCCCTGACTGGCGCTATGATCTTCAGCTCGGGATTCAGGGCCTTGAAGGTCAGGTCGAACCTCACCTGGTCGTTTCCCTTCCCCGTGCACCCGTGGGCCACAGCCTGGGCATCCTCCGTCTCGGCCACCTCCACGACCTTCTTCGCTATGAGGGGCCTGCTGATGCTGCTGCTCACGGGGTATGTGCCCATGTACAGGGCGTTGGCCTTTATCGCCGGGAAGACGTACTCCCTGGCGAACTCCTCCTTGGCGTCGAACGTGTAATGGTTGAGAACGCCGAGGCTCCAAGCCTTCTCTTCGACTTCCTCCAAATCCTTCCCTTGCCCGACATCTAGGATGCAGCTGATGACATCCATCTCGTACTCCTCCTGGATCCACTTCAGCATCATGGAAGTGTCCAGACCTCCCGAGTAGGCAAGGACGACCTTCTTCTTCGCCATTTCTCGATGTCTCCCTATTTGGAATGCAGAAGTAAGGACTAGGGCAAAGTTATATATTTTATGACATACATGTCACAGATATGAACAATAACGGCCCAGATAGGACAAAATCCGTCGCCCAGCTCGTGAGAGAGACCATCCAGAAGAGGCCGTCCCTGTTGGACGCCCTGAAGATGCAGATCGTAAACTACTCGGCCCTCGCCCGGATGCTACAAGCGGAGATCGGCGAAGGAAGCCTAGAGGCCGTGAAAGCCGCCATCATAAGGGTCAGCGACGAAATGGAGACCGAGATTGGGCTCCAAGAGGAGAGGATCCTCAGCATCCTGAGGGAATCGGTGGTCCGCCTCCAGGACAAGATCGCGGTCATCATCTCCCCCGAGATGCTCGACATACCCTACATAGTCACGGCATACCTCACGGACAGCTACGTTTACGTCGTCGACCAGACCAAGCTGAGAAACGAGCTCCCTGACTACGCCCAGGTGACCAGCAACCTCGTCGCACTAATCCTCATCAGCCCGCCGCGGGTTGAGGAGACCCCGGGCTTCGTGGCACTGATAACTGGCCTCCTGGCCAGCAGGGAGATAAACATCGTCGAGTTCATCAGCTGCTCCACGAACACGATCATAGTCCTGGATGGCGGTGATGCTTTGAATGCATTCTCGTTGCTTCAAAATTTTACATAGAGGTGGAACATGCAAGTCTTTTTTAAAGGGAAAGGTTTACAACCATGAAGGAGCCTAGGAAGTAATAATGGCGGAGATTTGTCCCGTCTGCGGCCTGCCCGTCGACCTCTGCGTGTGCGAGGAGATGAGCAAGGAGCAGCAGCGGATCCGGATCCGGTTGGAGACCCGGAAGTGGGGGAAGAAATACACCATCATCGACGGTATCGATTCTAAGGAGCTGAAACTCAACAAGCTGGCGGCCACTCTCAAGTCCAAATGCGCCTGCGGGGGTTCGGCCAAGAACGAACAGATTCTTCTTCAGGGAGACCACAGGGCAGTGGTCAAGGGCGTCCTCATCGACATGGGCTTCCCCGTAGAGAACATCGAGGTCCAGT
>JAUVHT010000096.1 GCA_030593155.1 Candidatus Bathyarchaeota archaeon | reverse complement strand
CTCGAAGCCTCCAAGTTGGAGCCTGCCCGTGATGAAGGGGGAGTTCGCGTTCTTCTCGACCATGACCTTGTCGAAGGACTCCTTGATCTCATCGTCTAACCTATACATCTTGGCTACCATGTCCCCCATCTTGGAGAGGTAAACCTCGATGTCCACGCGGTCGGCATATTCTGCCCTGATGTCTTTCATGACCCGGAGGGTCTCATCCAGCTTGTCCCCCGCACCCGTGATCCCCCAAGCCACACTCCGTCTTCCTGCCATGGCCGCATCACTTACTCTAAGATATTCTCCCTTTTAGGAATTCTGAGAAGCGCCTAATGGTTTTTTTGAGGCTTCCGTAGCCTTCCTCGTCCGTAATGATCCCCGCCATGGTGTCCTGGGACCAGAAGGCCGCCCCGATGTTGGCGCCGAAGAAGCCCCCGCTCAGGGTGTAGAAGGTGATGATCTGCTGGATCGCCAGCTCCTGGCCCCCAGAACGGTCCCCCCCGATGGCGATGGCCATACCGGCCTTCCCCCTGAATACTTCTGGGTCGGCAGCCAGCAGGGCCCAGGTCCTGTCCATGACAATCTTGGTCTGGGCGATGACCCCGCCGTTGTAGACGGGGGAGGCGATGATGAAGCCCTCGGCCTCCTCCATCCTCCAGCATCTCAAGGGCCTTCCTGAGGACGTACTCCGTGGTCTTCGACCTCGGGCTCCCGCACAGTCCCAGAATCATCACAGATTTCGGGGGCGGAAAAACCTTTTTCGATTCACCGACTCATCCTGCGGGGGAACCAGCAGAAGAACGTCTCAGACCATTGAATGTTTCGAATCGAATGCCGGGAAACAAGGTGTCTACGGGGGGAAAGGTTTTAATGAACTCGGGGGGGCTGATATTTCGATTCGGAGGACCACTTCAATGGATCAGTCTTTGCTCTTCCTCGAGTTCGAGTACATCTTCGGAATTTCGGTAGCTCTGGTAATCCTCCTCATGCTGGCGTTCTACGTGATCTACCCGTATGACAAGGATCTGAAAGAATAATTCAACATCGGCTAATTTCCTAGCTCGACGTCTCTTCGTCTGAGGGGTTCCATACAATTTTCAGATCCAATCTGAATTGGCCTTGCCTATACTCCTTGTATTGTCGCAGAGATTATCTTTATCATGTAGCCTATGGCGCCCAGGACTCCTACGCCTATGAAAACGATCTTGATGCTCAGCCAGTATGTCTTCCAGTCCGGCCTGGAGATGATTCTGAAGAGGCGGACCGCCGACTGGAAGAAGCTGCCTAATCCCATTTGCGGTCCTATCGACGAACGGCGCCCTTAAATCCTTTACGCATCACCAAAGATCTTCTCGGCGAACCATTTGGCGTCGAAGCGCTCCAGGTCGTGGTAACCCTGGCCGACGCCGACGTAGACGATGGGCTTCCCGGTGATATAGGAGACGCTCAAGCTGCTGCCGCCCTTGGCGTCGGCGTCCACCTTGGTGAGTATGGCGGCGTCGAATCCGATGTGCCGGTTGAAGGCCTCCGCCTGATCCACGGCGTCGTTGCCGATGAGGGCGTCCAGGACCATGACGGTGAGGTCCGGCTGGACGACCCGTTTGATCTTCTCCAGCTCATCCATAAGGTTCCGGTTGGTCTGCATCCGGCCCGCGGTGTCTATGAGGACGGCGTCGATGCCCTGGGCCCTGGCGTGCTGGACGGCGTCGAAGCTCACCGCGGCGGCGTCCGAACCGTATTTGTGCTTTATGACCTTGACACCGAGGCGCCTCGCGTGCTCCTCGAGCTGCTCTATGGCCCCGGCCCTGTAGGTGTCCCCCGAGGCGAGAACGACACCGTAGCCGTTGTCCTGGAGGAGCTTGGTCACCTTGGCTATGGTGGTGGTCTTCCCGGTGCCGTTGATGCCCACGAAAAGGATTACGTAGGGGGCGCCCTGGCCTTTCTTGTCGGCTACCAGCTGCAGGAAGTCGAGGCTGCCGTCGGTGGCCATCACGAATACTATGGACTCCTTCAGGGCCTCTTTGATCGGGGCGGTCTTGTCCCCAAACCTTGGGAGGGCGACGCCCTCGAGGCGCTCCTTGAGCTCCTCGCAGACCTTCGCTGCGACGTCGACTGCGACATCGTTTGAGATTAGCTGGAGCTGGAGGTCCCAGAGGAGGGGTTCCAGGTCCTTCTCGGAAAGTTCACTCTTGGAGATGCGTTCTACTATCCCCTGGAGGCCCTGCTTGAGCTTGTCAAACACTGGGTGCTTCCCCTCCGAGGCCGGCGCTCAGCCTGTTCAGGGCGTCCCTGCGTATCTGCATCTGCGCGAGGATCTCCTCCAGCTGCTGCTGCACTGACTGGCCGGCTTTCTGGATCTCGTCGAGCCTACCCGCGATGTCCTCCTGGGCTTGGTCCAAGTCCATCTCGATGGAGACGTCTGCGCCGATGTTGACAAGGATGTTGCTGAGGTTCCCCAGGTTGGCGTTGACGAAGGTGCCTCCGCCGGTGGGGACGAGGATGGGGGCTCCCTCCTCGACCTCTTTGAGGCCTGTGATGGACTCCCTCGCCACGGTGAGGTCTGCGATGGCGTTCTGGAGGACGGCGAGTCTCTGCTGGAGGGTCTCAGCGGTGCCCTGCATGAGCTGGAGTTCGTACGCGAGCCTGCGGAACTGGTCCTCCTGGCTGGGGGTTGACAAATCAGGCCCTTTCCTCGGGCTCTACTAGTTCCACCTCTAGGATCTTGATCTGGTTGCGCTTGGCCCTGTGGCGGCTGCCCATCTCGGCGTAGATCTTCTCGATGGCGTGGTTCCTCTTAGCTGCGGCGATGTCCTTCCTGAACTTGATGGGCTCGAAGAGGTGGGCCTTGTCTATGCGACCCGTGATCCTGAATATCTTGACCTCGCTCATGGCTCCGCCTCCGCGAGGCTGACGGTGACGGTGCCCTCGTCGTCCTTGGAGAGGCGAACCCTGATCTTCCTCGGGGGGTTGGTGATGCCCCTGGCCCAGATGGCCTCGTTTACGGTGGGGTCTATGATGACCTCCTCGGGCTTCATGTGGCGTTGCACGAACTTCCTTAGGACCGTCACGGCTTTCTCCGCCCTCCTGTACCGGGGGACCACCCAGGCCCTACCAAGGGGGACGGTGTAGATTCGTTCCTCAGCTGGCTCGGACATACACGATCCTCCTAGGCCCTGAGCTTCCGGTTCCGCCAGTTCCGCCTGCTCTTGGGGCTCCAGCGAACCTTACCCTTGGTCTTGGCCATTATCCACGCCGGTACGGCCTTCTTCTGCTTCCCGGCTTTCTGGAGGCGGATCTTGTAGGCCAGCGGCTTGTTTCTCGCCATTCTCTCATCTCCTTGTTATCTTGATATCCCTCTTGCTCTGCTGAGCCTGTAGTTGGGCCAGCAGGCGCTTGAGCATGTCGTCATTGATGGGAATAGCCACCCTACCACTCTGGGCCACCTGGATGAGCTGGAGTTCCAGCTGGGCGGCGAAATCGGGGCGGACCATCCTGACCCTGGCGAGCCTCTGGCGTGCCTCAGGGGTGAGGATCTGGCGCATGAGGGTCTCTTTCTGGGATTCGACCTCCTGCTGGGCCCTCTGGAACTCCTCCTGTTGCTGCTGCTGGACCTGGATCTCCAGCATCCTCCGCTCCCTGAGCCTAGCCAGTTCCTCGTCCGAAGACATCGTTCTCGCCTCAGTATTTCTTGAGGTCGGGGTTGTCCCGGTCCATCTCCCGCTTGATCTGCCCCGACATGGCATCGAGGAGGCTCTTGCCCTTGGGGCTGACGACCCTGCCCCGGGTGCTCGCCTTCTCGACCAGACCCGCCTGCTCCAGCTGCTGTAGGAGGGTCCTGAGTATGTTCCCCCCCGCCTTCCTGAAGTGGGCGGGCTTGACGCCCATGCGTTTGCGGCCTCCGTAGGCCTTCCTGAGCCTGGAGACGCCGATGGGGCCCTTGGTGTAGAGCTTCCTCATCATGGAGGCAGCCCTGACGTACCACCAGTCGGGGTCCTGGGGTGCCCTCTCGACATGGGAGCCTGTCTTTACGTAGATGGTCCACTCGGGGGGTGTGAGCTCTTTGAGATTTCCCTTCATGTAGTCGGAGAGCCTCTGGATGAGGACGTTCGCTGGCACGTCGTAGACGGTGGTCATCTTCCATCCCTTTTCTTAGCGTATTGAATTGGTTGGGTGACCGACATATATATCTAGTTGTTTCTGTCGGTTCGACAGTTCATACCTG
>JAUVHT010000024.1 GCA_030593155.1 Candidatus Bathyarchaeota archaeon | reverse complement strand
CAGAGACCTCCTCCTCATGCTCCTCTGCTACGGCTACGTCCTCGCCATGATCCTCGTCTCGGATCGCCTTGAAGGATTTATGAACATTTCGCGAAGGTCCTCTCGCAAGTTCCTCCACGCCATGATCGGCAACCTCCCCCTCGTCATCCCCTTCTTCGGATGGTCCCTCGCCCCCGCCCTCGTCGCAGCCCCCTTCATCCTCGTCACCTTCATCGCCTCCCCCCACTCCCCCAGCCCCGCTCTCCGGGACAGGCTCAAAGGCCTCTCGGACCTCACCGAGGAGGGACACAGCCAGGGCCTCATCCTCTACGCCATCAGCTTCACCCTCCTCGCCGTTCTCTTCCCCACCAGGCCCTACGTCATCGCCGCGGGGGTGCTCCCCATGGCCTACGGCGACAGCACTGCGGCCCTCGTAGGCCGCAGATTTGGTAGAAGGGCCCTCGTCAACGGCAAGACTCTGGAGAGTACCCTCGCCATGTTCGTCGCCAGCCTCACCGCCCTCACGCTGAGCCTAGCCTACTTCTCCGCTCTCTATCCGTTCACACTGGCCCAGAAAATCCTCCCCGCATTGGCGGTGGCCATCGTCGTTGCCATCGCCGAGGTTTTATCCCCGAAGGGGTTCGACAACATCGCCGTGCCCCTCCTCGGTGCCCTCACCTTCCTCGTCGTGGACGGGGGGTTCTAGCATGGTCTTCATGGTCTTCGACGGTCTCGACGGGTCGGGGAAGACCACTCAGGCGGAGAGGTTGGGGGACAGCCTGAGAGAAAGGGGGCTCACGGTCTTCACCCGTTTCCACCCCTCGGACGACTTCTGGGCCGGAATAGGGGCCAAGCGGTTCCTTCTAGCCGAGGGGAAGGGCGCTCACTTCTGCGCCGCCATCTTTTACATCTTCGACGTTCTCAACAGCGTCCTTCACACCCCCTGGCGGCTGTACGACCACGTAATTTACGTCCGTTACCTCATGGGCACGGCATATCTCCCTCCGCCCCTCCATATCATAGCTCACCACTTCTTCGCCACCCTGCTCCCCAAGCCCAGACACACCTTCTTCCTCAGGGTCAACCCTGGGGAAGCCCATAGGCGTATCACCGTGAACCGTCATGAGCGGGAGATGTTCGAGTCCCTAGATCAGCTTGAGAAGATCAACGTAAGGGCCCTCACCCTCGCCTGGGCCAACGGATGGACCATCGTGGATGCCAATGGGCCAGAGGAGGAAGTGGAAGAACAAATCCAAGCGGAACTCTGCTGACCCCGTTGAATAAATCTCTATTCCCAGCCGCCGGATCGGTTCTCCTTCATTCTTTCATCGTAAAGATCAGGAAACCCGACAACATCAGGCATCCCAGATGCACCGACAAAGGGGCTCCAAATCCATAGGCCGAGTAGAGCAGCCCTCCCAGCCACGGAGCTGGGATGCCGGCCAGCCTTGCGGCTGCGTCGATCTTCCCCATCACGGTGGAGCGTCGGTTCGAGGGAACCTTCTCGGAGAGGAGGGCCATCCACGCCGGGACCCAGAAAGCGGGGTCCAACCCGCTCGCCACCTGGAACAGCAGGAACATCTCGAAACGCCTGGAGAAGATGAAGCCGACGATGGAGATGATCGCCATGGCCCACGAGGCCATCAGCATCGGCTTCCGCCCGAACCTGTCAGACATCCTCCCTATTGGGATTGATGAGAGCCCCCAGGTCAGGTTGAAGACCGTGGAGAGAAGCCCCAGCTGGAACTCGGTGAAACCATAGTTGTCCACCAGGGTCCCGTAGAACAGAGAGAATCCTGTGCTGTATCCGAAGCCCATCACGAGGAGGATCGCGTATAGCCTTCCCATCCCCTCCTCCGGCAGTAGGAGCCCCTTGATTCCCTCCCAGATCCCCCCGGATTTCTCGCCTTCGACCACTACGGGCTCCCGAGTCTCCCTGAGATAGGCGAACATCAGGATCAGGCCCAGAACCTCGCCCACCAAGCAGACGTAGAATATCGGGGTGTAGCCGGAGGTCATCGCCAGCCAGCCTCCGGCGGAGGCCGTCACCGTGTTGACTATCATGGAGATGGACATCAGGACGCTGTAGGCCGTGGCCCGGCTGTCGTCCCCGACGGACTCAGAGATGAGGGCGCTCCGAGCAGGATTACCCTGCATGAACAGCGATGAGAAGCCGATGAGGAACGCGAAGACCAGCAGAAAGATGAAATCGCTGGAGATCAGGAGGGCGACGATCGCCAGAACCTT
Organism: Candidatus Bathyarchaeota archaeon; assembly: GCA_030593155.1. Next base: position 7,091 of record JAUVHT010000024.1, on the reverse strand, counting down.
GAACCCGTGAGCCAGCAGTATCACGGGCTTCCTACCGAATTTATCTGAGATGGCACCCCAGAAGATGAGGCCCACAGCAGTGCTCAAGTTGATCACGCTCTGGACCACACCGAGCCCCAGCACGCTCACCCCGGTCTTGAGGATGTAGGGCTGCCAGATCACGTAGAACATGCCGAAGCCCAGCTGGGAGACCAGGGTCTGCAGGGCCAGCACCCGGATGTTCCCCTCCAGGGCCAGCCTCCTGCCCCACGACCTCAAATTAATAGTGGGCATGTATCACCAATGGAGAACATCAACCTATAAAGAGCAGGAATAATGTTAGGGTCCAAGGGAGTTCCCCCAAAAACCCAGGACAGCTAATACTCCGCGATCTTAAGCAGCTCTCTGGTTCTCTCCACTGAGAACCTCGCTTCTCCTGGTAGAGGAGCCATGCCGTTGAAGAGAGCGTTGACTTGTTGCTTAGGCGTTATTTAGAGTCGCGCGTGACCAGTCATAAGATTTCTAATAATGCACGAAGTTTTTTTCTTAAATCATTTTGTCTAGTGGCAATGAAAGTAAGACCTGTATTTTCTTTCCATAATTTAGCTATTATTCCCTTTCTATTATCAACAATTAACGACTCTATTCTTTCCCTAATGGTTTTTACAAGTTCATTTTTCTCGCAAATCCGTTTAAACCGAGATTTATCTAGCTTGTCAAATGAATCTAGAATAATTGCTACTGAATCAAAATGGTCCCTCGGTCTTGCTGTCATTAATTTCATAATTACAACATCCTCAATTGGTGCAGTCCTAGCAACAACTTCAAGATCTTGATTCTCTTCAAATGATGCGTTAACAGGAACGGACTTGGATAACTCAAAGATGTCTTCTGGTAAAACATAGGTCTCACCCGTACTCCAATCAATAACTTTGTCCACGGATATGTGAAGTTCGATTGAATATTTTTCATTAGTTTTTTTACTTCCTTTTAAACCATAATCTGTTTTCATTGTAGTATAACCTAAATTATTTAATACACCATAAAGAAGCCCTAATTTCGTGCTAGTAGTAATAAAATCCAAATCTTTTGTGAATCTCCAACTTCTAGATTCCGTGTAGGCTCTGACCGAATTGCCTCCTATTAGAATTAGATCAATTTCATATTTTTCGGCTTCTTTATTTATCTCTTCTAGATCTAACAAGTTTGTTTTTTCAACTATACTGTTTTCACTTGACATCAGCTTACACCCAAATCAGTCAATACTTTACGAATGACCTCCCTCGGTAATATTGATTGAAGGCCCCACTTATTACTTAATTCTGAATATCCTTCAAACTTTTTTAGTATTTTTTCATAGTTTACTATTTCTTTTTCTGATATCAATGATTGATGGGCGAGTTTATTTCTTAACTCATCATATCTATTTAATAATACGCCATCTTTCGGAAAAATAATATCACTATTTCCTTCTACCATATTTTCAATAGTCGATATTATTCTTTCATCGATAATAGGTGAATCGGATTCATAATTTATTGCATCGAGTAAAAATCCAAGTTCTCTTATAATGTTTGATTCAACTGCCAACTTAATAACTCCCCTTTCTCTAAACCAGTTTATATCGGTACTATTCTGAATTATCATTGCGACGACCTCTATTATGCTAGTTTGTGTTTCTCTCATAAGAAGCTCAATTATAAGATATTCTATTTTTTCAATGTAATATCCTGAATCAGATTTATGTATAATATTATCAAATTTTATAGTCGAATGAATCAACTTTACATAATATTTTGCTGATTTTGTTTCCAGTATATCGTTTAAATATACTCTGGTATATCCATCAGTCAGAAAGGCGATCCATTTTCCTTCGTCCTCAGATCGGATTTTTATTTCATATACTTTAGGAGGATTTACATAATGATGATACCGATAAGCCGCTTTGCTTCCTGTTAGTGCATAAAGGATTTTTTCGTTAAGTAAAATCAATTTATCTTCTAAAGTCAACCTTCTAAATTCTTCTTTTTCAATTAACGAATAAAGTCCAATAACATAACTAACGTCTTCTGGAGATATTAATCTATATATTTTATTCCGATAATCAAGTTCACTCCGGGTTTTATGTACAAAGCCTTTATTTTCTAATTGCCAGAGGGTTTTCGTTGCCATATAATCACTAATATTTAGCGAATCAGCGACATTTTCAGTTGTAAAAACTTCTTTTCCATATTTTTTCCATAGATTATTATAATTCTTTTTTAGCCAGTTTGGCATCCTTTTTGCCATTTTTTTCTTCCCCCTTTCACTTTACTTAATTTGGTAAACCAATTTAAATACTTTACCAAAAATGGTAAGATAATTGAAATTGTTTACCTGAGTAAGTAAAATAGTTTATTCGAGAAGAGGTTGTTTGTATTAATCAAACGGTTGAAATGTCCTTTATGGCTCGAATGGGTTTTCTCAGCTAAGCTCGTTTATTTACAAAACATAGGGGAATCATACAATGGTGCGGGAAAGATTTAACATAGATTTACTGGTAAAAGCGCGCGGCCATCACCTCAACAGGAAACGAAAGTAGCTGGCAGGGCCCGGTTGAGTAAAAAGCGGGCTCGGTGGGATTCGAACCCTACCCCTCGCGGAGACACCTCCCAAACCTAAACTCATACATCATACACCAAACCCCGTTCAAGCCATCCAGTAGCAAACCAGCATCAAAACAGCACCAAACCACACAAAAAAGAAGCCCCAAAACACCCCCCAAACAAGGGAGGCACGGAAAACTGAACCCCAACGACCCCCGACCCACCCCCTTCACACGAACATATGAAAAACCCGAAACCCTCATAACAACCCACCGACGCGCGAAAAAAACAAACATAACTACCACAGTAACAACCCCCCGAAAACAGCTATAAGCGACCACGTTTATAACCCAAAAAATGGCGGACCCTGATGGTCTTTATCCCGGGTATCCTAGACAGGTCGGACAGCTTCACGAACTCCAATATGGCGTCGAGGGGGAGTGGTTCCCGACCTAAATCTGCAGCGGGTCGGTTCTAAGTATTGACCTGCTAATTTTTCATGAAGGCTTAATAGCCGCCATTTTTCAGAGTTTTTATAGTGATTATCGTGGCCCGTGACCCCGTGTGTGGGATGTACGTCAACGAGGAACACCCCGCCTTCACAGCGGAGGTAGACGGCAGAGCCTACTACTTCTGCAGCGAAGCCTGCATGCTCACCTTCATCCAACCCGAGAAGGAACGCCAGAACCTGAAGCGCCTCGTATACTTCAGCCTCACCCTCGGCCTGGCGACGATGGCCCTCATGTTCTACAGGGGGCCCCTACCCTTCTCGTCGAAGAAACTATGGGCATTCATCCTGGCCACCCCCGTCCAGTTCATAGCCGGCTGGAGGTACTACAGGGGCGCGTGGGGCGCGGCCAAAGCGAGGACCATGAACATGGACACCCTCATAGTCATCGGGACCACCACGGCCTGGGTCTACGGCACCCTCGTCGTCTTCTTCCCAGGCGTCGTGCCCAGCGAAGAGATCTACTTCGACACGGCTGCGATGATCATCGCCCTCATCCTCGTGGGGAAGCTCCTGGAAGAGATCGCGAGGGGCAGGGCATCCGAGGCGGTGCGCCGGCTCCTCGACCTGCAGCCCCCCGTTGCGAGGCTGCTGAAGGACGACGGCACCGAGGAGGAGGTGCCGGTCGAGACGGTGATGCCATTCGACGTGCTCATAGTCCGGCCGGGGGATAAGGTCCCCCTGGACGGCGAGGTCATCGAGGGGGCGTCCTCCGTCGACGAGAGCATGATCACGGGCGAGAGCATACCGGTGCCAAAGACCGTGGGGGATCAGGTCATAGGAGGAACAGTGAACAAGGAGGGCGCATTGAAGGTGGAGGTGACGAAGATCGGGATGAACACCACACTCCAGCAGATAGTCCACATGGTGGAGGAGGCCCAGCTCAGCAGGGCACCCATCCAGCGACTCGCCGACACCGTCGCCGCCTACTTCGTCCCCATCGTCATCGCCGTCGGCCTGATGTCCTTCGCCGGATGGTACTACGTCCTCGGCGAGAGCTTCGGATTCGCCCTCACCTCCTTCATCTCCGTCGTCATCGTCGCCTGCCCATGCGCCATGGGCATCGCCACGCCGACCGCCATCCTCGTCGGCGCCGCCAGGGGGGCCGAGAACGGTATCCTCATCAAGGGCGGCGAATACCTGGAGAAGACCCGGGAGCTCCAGGCGATCGCCTTCGACAAGACCGGCACCCTCACCAAGGGGGAGATAGTCGTCAAGGACGTGTTCGGGGACGACCCAGATGAGCTCCTCAGGCTCGTGGCCTCGCTGGAGAGGAGGTCTGAGCATCCCATAGGGGAGGCGATAGTGAGAGAGGCGATGGACAGGGGGCTGGACCTTCCCGAGCCTGTGGGCTTCGAGGCCTTGGCCGGCAGGGGAGTTAAGGGGACCGTCGACGGGAGGGAGATGATCGTCGGGACCCAGAGGCTCATGGGCGAGATCGGGGCGGAGATGGACGAGGGCCTCAGGTTGAAGGCGGAGGAGTTCTACGACGAGGGGAAGACTCTCGTCTTCGTCTCCGTCGAGGGAAAGACGACCGGCCTCATAGCAGTTGCGGACGAGGTGAAGGACAACGCCGCGGAAGTCGTGGCCAAGCTGAAGAGCATGGGGCTCCAGGTGGTGATGATCACGGGGGACAACAGGAGGACCGCCGAGGCGATCGCCGGTCAGGTTGGCATTGACCGCTACCTGGCGGAGGTGCTCCCCCAGGACAAGGTGGGGGAGGTGAAGAAGCTCCAGGAGGAGGGCCTCGTGGTCGCTATGGTGGGGGACGGCATCAACGACGCCCCCGCCCTTGCCCAGGCCGACGTCGGCATCGCCCTGGGGAGCGGCACGGACGTCGCCATGGAGACGGGGGGGATCGTCCTTATCCGTAACAACCTGATGGACGTCGTCACTGCCATCCAGCTCAGCAAGGCGACCTACTCGAAGATCAAGCAGAACCTGTTCTGGGCCTTCGGTTATAACGCGGCCCTGATACCGGTGGCGGCCGGGGTGTTCATCCCCTGGGGCCTGGAGATGCACCCCATCTTCGCCGCCGGCGCCATGGCCTTCAGCTCCATCAGCGTCGTCTCCAACTCGTTACTGCTCCGCCGGTTCAAGCCGGAGTTGTGAGCCATGTCGTCAGTCCTCGCCACGAAGACCCTCCCCATCACTCGGATGGACTGCCCCACGTGCATCCCCGTTCTGGAGAGGGAGGTGCTGAGGCTGGAGGGCGTCGAGGCGGCCCGGGGCAACTACATGACGAAGAACTTGAGGGTGACCTACCACCCGGACAGGGTGCAGCTCGCCGAGATCGAGGGTGCCATCGAGAGAGTCGGTTACCAGATAGCCTACAAGAAATACCCGGGCGTGTTCTCGAAGCTCAGGGAGCTGTTCCGGAGGGACGAGGCTGAGTCAGTGCCCGCAATCTCCGACACCGACTTCCCGGGGAAGGTCCTGCACGCCTCCAGAACCGTCGCCGTTCTCTTCACGTCTCCGACATGCCCCACGTGCAGGGTCTTCAAGCCCAAGTTCCGGGAGATCGCCGAGAAAGTCGAGGGGAAGGCCGACCTCTACGAGATGGACATCGTCTCAACGGAGACCTGGAGGAATTACGATGTCCTCTCGATACCATCGGTCATCGTCTTCCGGGCGGGGGAGGCCTCCGAGAGCTTCAGCGCCATGCCCAGGACGGAGGATATCGAGGCAGCCCTAGGCATATAAACACTAGAAACGTTGTGCACGACTTCGATGTTTTCAGGATTCTGATTCAGATGCCGTGTTCATACTTGTACGGCTCTTGAGGTTACTCCAACCAGTTTGTACACGCAATAATCGATCCTATCCTCTAAGCACCGATCTTAAACTCCCCTCATCCATCTTGCGGAGACCTTATCTTGAAACCCGCTCTAGCCAGAGGCGAAAGTGAACTGGATGGACGCAGGCAAAACTATGCAAACCACTTCCACAGAGATGAGGCCCAACGGGCCGGAGATACGGGTCTCCCTTGGGGAGTTCGACTACTACTGTACTCTGTTCGAAGAGATGCTCGACGAAATGGAGAGGAACGAGCGTGTGGTCTACGAACTGCAAAAGGCCGTAGGATTCTCCAAGGGTTTCGAGAAACAAGAGATAGACCTCGATGACTGCCTGGATGAGTTCGATCTATTTGAGATCGAACAGATGAGGGAGCGCTACGGCTTGTCCTGCGTCCACGATCGTGCGCATAATTGAGAGTTGAGGTTATCGCAATGGACAAACGTAAAAAGCATGCCTTCTCGGTCGAGATGAAGTCAAAAGAATATATAAAAACGATCTCCGTGTCGAATGGCCCCCAGGAGGGTGTCCTGTTCGAGGGGTTCTTGGGCGAGCTCGAGGAGCTGAGAATGGTGGAGGAGGTCATCCTAGAGGTGAAGGGCTCCAACGGGACCCTCAGGATTGACTTGGACGAGGGCGAGCTACGGAAGATGCTCGCCAAGAAGAAAGGTGCGAGTCCATGAATGCCGTTATCCAGGCTCGCGCAGCATCAATATAAACAGTATTCAGCCCTTGGCATCCACATCCGTGAAATCGCTTTCCCTGACTGTGCGGGCAACGATGGTAGCCCGGGGGAGATTCGAACTCCCGTCGAAGGGTCCAAAGCCCTCCATCCCTGTCCGCTAGACGACCGGGCTCCAACAACCATACACAGCCCGACCCCCCTAAAACACATCAAACCCCACAGCCCAACCCAAAACCACTCACCATAAGGAAAAACATAGGGGGGGTCACACATCGGAACGTGAAACAACCGCCCCACGACGGAAGCAATCCGAAAACCGCTCCACCCCGATCCGATTCCAAGAAAAAACCTAGGCAATTCCGAGAAAAACACCAGGCAAACCCGCACCTAACCCAGACGCCCACACCACGAGAAGGGGGAGGGGGGGTCATGCGTCTGCCTGTGAAAAACACGCCAAACCAGAAAAGGAACCTGAAAACCGCTCCTCTCCGATCCGATTCAGCACAAAAACGTGCTCCTAAGCAACGAAATCCTACGC
>JAUVHT010000098.1 GCA_030593155.1 Candidatus Bathyarchaeota archaeon | reverse complement strand
GGGCTCCCCATGGCCATCGCTGGGACCCCTAGGAGCGAACGGAGGGAAAGGGCCGCAAAGCTACTGGAGATGGTGGGTCTGGGCCCCAGGATGGATCACAAGCCCACCGAGCTGAGCGGCGGGGAGCAGCAGAGGGTGGCCATCGCCAGGGCCCTCGCGAACAATCCGTCGGTCCTCCTCTGCGACGAGGTCACAGGCAACCTCGACTCCAAGACTGGTGAGGATATCATGCACCTCCTCAGGGACTTCAACAAGGAGCAGGGGAAGACCTTCGTCCTCATTACCCACGACCCGGTGGTCGCTCAGGCCACGGACCGCCTCATCCAGCTCCACGACGGAGCCATAGTAGGGGAGAAACAGGTATGGTGATAGAATTGAAACGTGAAAGAGCCCTTTTGGTCATCCTGATCATCACATGCGCGGCCATGTGGCAGATATCCACAGCCTATGCGGCTGACTACATGCCCGTCCTGAGGTTCTCGGCCGACGACGTCTACGTCACCGCGGGCCAGGAGAACCAGATCAAGATCATCCTCACCCACGTGGGGACCTGGAACATCTACGAGGCGAAGATCTCCCTCTCGGTACCCGCCACGACCCCGGGAGTCGCCATAGTGGAGAACGGCCACGTGGTCTACAGCATCATCGAGGACGGGAAGTCCAAGAGCTTCTACCCGGTCATCTACGTCGATGAGAGCACCCCCCTGGGGGCCTACAGCCTCACGCTTACGGCCGTCTATATGAAGAAGGTCCAGTACGGCACCAGCATGCTGGAGTCCACGTCGCTGCAGATCGGGATAGTGGTTGCGCGTGCGCGCGACATTATGCTGAACCCGAGCGTCGAGGATGCGAGCCTAACATCGGGGGTGAAGAACTCTGTAAACATAACCTTGGAGAATATCGGGGACCAACCCTTCTACGAGTTAGATGCAGCGATAACGTCAACGTCTCCCTATATCGTCGTTACGGAGGGAGGGAGGTTCACCTCAGACAGCATAGAGGAAGACCAGAGCGTCTCCCACCCCTTCACACTGAGAATTTCCCGGAACGCCCCCCTCGGGGTCTACACGCTGACCGAGACCGTCACGTACGAGGACGCCGACGGGCAGAGCTACACAGAGAGCTTCTCCCTCGGGTTCTACATCAACGACTCGAAGCCCGATCCCCTCCTCGATCTGGTCATCGATAATCCCCGCCTCACTGGGGGAGTCGAGAACGCTGTCAGCGTCCGCATGGAGAACATAGGCGACGAAGGGGTCTACTACATCGACGCAACCCTGTCATCTGCTTCCCCCTACATCGAGGTTCTGGAGGGTTCCAGGTTCACCCAGGATGGGCTGGCCCCTGGAGATGGACTGTACTTCGAGTCGGTCCTCGCGGTGTCCAGGAACATCCCCATCGGGGTCTACTCCCTTACTGCATCAGTGTCATACAGGGACAGCGAGGGGCAGGAGTACCTGGAGGCGTTCAACATCGGCGTCAGCGTGGGATCCCTGGAGGTCTTGAACCAGACAGCAATGATCATGAGGAGATACGACACCTCCATCGATACCGTGAAGCCAGGCGATGAGTTCGACCTCACGCTGGGTCTGGAGAGCTTGGGCGCAAATGCCTACGACGTGAAGGCCTCGCTATCACTGGACCCCATGACCGGGGTCTCCATCATGAGCCCCACCACTGTCTCCCTTGGGGAGATGGAGCCCGGACGCGTCGAAGACGCAGTGTTCGAACTGCTGGTGGGTGGCGAGGTCATGGCGGGCCAGTACCCGGCCATGGTGACTGTCAGCTACCTGGGCTCGGACGGTGTGCCGAGGAGCCTGATGGAGACTGTTACCCTGAGCATACGGGGGCTGGTGGAGTTCCGCCTGATCAACGAGGATCAAGTAAAGGTTGGCAGAGGCGAGACCACGGAGTTCGAGGCCGACCTCCTCCTCGTCGGCACAGAGAGCATCCAGTTCGTCAGCGTCGAGGTAGTCGAGGACTCCGTCTTCAAGTACGTGAGAGACAGCGAGGAGTACATCGGGGCGGTAGACCCAGACAGCCCGATACCCTTCGACCTAATGTTCAAGGCGTCGGACGACGCGGAGCTTGGAGATCACACAATCACGCTGAGGATCACGTACACCGACGACCTGAACCAGGAACACGAGGCCACCCTGGAACTCCGTGCGGAGGTGACCGAACCCACGGCCGACTTGAACGCGACGCAGGGCTCGACGGGGGGCTTCTGGGTCTGGCTGAGGAGACTATTAGGACTGGGACCCTAGGTGGGCATGGTTGAAGTTCAGAGACATCGTACTGCTGTCCTTCGAGAGCCTGAGCGAGCGGAAGTTCAGGTTCGCCCTCAACCTGATAGGCATCCTCATCGGGTGCGCCGCGGTGACGGGCCTCGTCTCCATCACCCAGGGGCTCAGCAACAACATCAACGAGCAGCTCGAGATCTTCGGGCCCCAGAACATCATGGTCATCCCGGGGCAGCTACAGGAGGGCAGGGGCATCGTGGGCTCCACGCTGGGATGGAGGGACCTGGAGACCATCTCCAAGATCCACGAGGTGAAAGTTGCGACCCCCATCATCGCCAACAAGATGGTCCGTTTCACCATGAGGGGGAGAGAGTATTTCGTGGAGGTTTTTGGAGTCACCAACGAGTACTTCGAGATCAACAAGAACGCCGAGATCGAGGACGGGAGGGCTCTCCTGCGGACGGACAACGCCGTGGTCGTGGTGGGCGCGAACATCGCTCAGCCACTCAACGAGGACGAAGCCATCGTCGAGGTGGGAGACAGAATAAAGATCGAGGCCACAGTCCTCGACCAGCAGAAGACCCTCACTCTGAGGGTGATCGGCGTCTACTCGAGGACGGGAGGAAGCTTCGGCGCCGACCTAGACAACTCCATCGGCATCCCCCTGAGGACCGCCCAACAGTTCTTCGAGGTGGGCGGCGAGTTCGACTACATCATGGCTCAGGCAGAGAGCCTCGATTTGGTTAGCGATGTCGTGGAGAGGATAGAGGAAAAGCTAGGAGACAATGTCATGGTCGTATCATACGAATCTGCCCAGGAGATGGTCGGGAGCGTCCTGGGGACCATCGAGTCCGTCCTGGGGGGCATCGCAGCCATATCCCTGATAGTCGCCGGAGTCGGGATCATCAACACGATGACTGTCTCCGTGATGGAGAGGACCCGTGAGATCGGGGTCCTGAAGGCCATAGGCGCCAAGAGCAGGGACATCCTGTTCCTCTTCCTCTCCGAAGCTATCATGACCGGCATCACGGGGGGCATCGCGGGCGCCCTGTTCGGGGTCCTCCTGAGCCAGATAATCGGAGACTTCATCAACATGCCTCCTGATCCCTCCCTCAGCCTTGTCGTCTCCGTCGTGGGGTTCGCCGTGGTGACTGCCGTCGTCTCCGGGCTGTACCCTGCGTGGAGGGCTTCGAACCTGCACCCAGTGGAGGCGCTGCGATATGAGTGAGAACAATAAAAGCTTCGTGAGCAAGATGTTCGGAGTGATCACCTCTCCGAGAAGAACGTTCCAAGATATTGAGGAGAGAGACCTCCGCACCGGGCTCCTCATAGTGCTGCTGGTGGCAGTTCTGTCGGCTTGGGCCGGGATGACATACTTCTCGAAGATGGGGCTGAACCTGCAAGCCGCAGGCCAAGCAGGGCCTCTTGGGCATGGCGGGCCCATGTTCTTCCAGCCGGGTGCCCAAGACTCACAGGTCGACTTTGAGACAATAAGGAGCAGACTGATGCCCTTCATAGCCATAGGGGGCATCGTGAGCACCTTCATCAGGTGGCTCGCGCCCTCCCTCCTCGTCCTCCTGACCGCCAAGGTCCTCGTCGGAGAGGGCAGCTCGAGGAGGATGCTTGCCATGACGGGTTTCGCATTCATACCCATGGCCGCCCAGCAGCTCCTAAGGGTGCTAGACGCCATGACGATAAGCTCCGCGAATCTCGCAGCCCTCACCGCTTCACAGCTGATCGCCACCGGCCTCGTCGGGAAGATACTCAACCAGGCGATCGGCGTCTTCACGGTCTTCGGGTTGATCACGGTCCTGCTGAACACCTACGCCGTCTCCGCGAACTACGAGGCCGATACCAAGAAGTCTGCGACGGTGACCGTCGCCGCCTACCTGATCTACGTCCTGCTCCGCTCGTTCATCCCGATCATTTAACGGAGGCATCCAA
>JAUVHT010000172.1 GCA_030593155.1 Candidatus Bathyarchaeota archaeon | reverse complement strand
CATAATTCATTAATTATCAAAAGTATGCGCCTGTACGAAAGACTGGTAGACAGGTCTGGTTTGCAAAGAAGGATAACATCGATGTCCGATAGAATGAACTACGCCGCGCGCGAGATCATGGAAGAAGGAAAGTTCGCGGGGGATCAAGACCATTGAGAGAGACATCGATGAACGTAAGAAAGCCGGACATCAGACGAAGCTTTTAGAGATCGCCATCGAATCTTCCATCTCCGCATTCACCCTGACCGATCTTAAGGGTATCCTCACATATGTGAATGAGTCCTTCGTGAATTTGTGGTGGTACAAAAAAGAAGAAGCCCTTGGTAGATCGATCACGGACCTGTTTCAGGAGGGTGTTTTTACCGAGGTTCTGATGGGGCTGAGGAATGTGGGTAGCTGGGTCGGAGAGTTGGGGGCCCTCAGGAAGGACGGGGCGCCCTTTGAGGTTCAGCTATCGGCTAGCGTGGTCAAGGACGACGATGGCATCCCCCTGTGCATAATGGCCTCCATGGTCGACATCACCGGGCATAAGGAGGCGGAGAGGAGCCTGATAGAGTACACTGCCCACCTCAGGGAGATCGTGGAGGAGAGGACCCGTGAGCTCATGGATGCCGAGAGGATGGTCGCCGCCGGCCGGGTATCCGCCATGGTGGGCCACGACCTGAGGGGGCCCCTCCAGACCATAAAGAACGCAGCCTTCCTACTGAAGCTGGACCCGGATAACGAGGACGAGATCATCGACACCATCAACGGCGCCGTGGATTACGCGGTGAAGATGCTCGACGAGCTCCGCCAGGCTACCAAGGACACTCCTCTGAACTTGGTGGAGGCCAACTTGGAATCCCTCATAGAGAAAGCCGTGGAGGAAGCCTCGGCTCCATCCAACGTATCGGTGGAGTTGAACATCGGACGAGGGCTCAACAACGTATCCATCGACCCCGTGAAGATCAGGAGGATCTTGGACAACCTCTTCAGGAATTCCCTGGAGGCCATGCCCGGAGGAGGCTTGTTGACAATAGTCGCAGTCCGGGAGGAAGGTCAGGTATGCTTGAAGGTCTCCGACACCGGCGTGGGAATACCCCTAGAGAGCCGCCCTCATCTCTACGAGCCTTTCAACACCACTAAATCCAAGGGCCTCGGATTGGGACTTGCCTACTGCAAGAGGGCCGTGGATCTCCACGGAGGTATGATAACAGTCATGTCCGAGGAGGGGAGAGGGACAACCTTCGAGATCATCCTCCCCGTGAATCATGTACGGGAAGATGTCCCATTCTGAAAAGTTGGGCTGACCTAAAAAGGAGGGGGGCCTAGCTCGCCCTTGTGCTCCACTCTGGGATTACCCAAGGGAGAGGGTCTCCCTTGACATAGGCTTTGAGGGCCTCCCGGTAGGGGAAAAGGGCTACGGGCCCGCCGGTGTGGAGAAAGACTATGGTGTCCTCCGGCTTGAAGAAGCCGTCCCTGCACAGGCCGATCAGCCCCGCCATGGCGCTGCCCGTGTAGACTGGATCCAGGAAGAGCCCCTCCTTCTCGGCCAACATCTTGACCGCCTCGGCCTTGCCCTCTGTCATGAACCCGTAGTCCTCGCCCGCGTACTGGTCGAAGACTATGATGTCCTCCCCCGTGCACTCGGCGTCGATCTCCAGGAACTCAAATGTCTCATTCGCGATCCTAGCGATCTTGTCGGTCTGTTCCCTTCTCGAGCTACCCCCCGTGCCGATCCCTACCACTTTGATCCCCGAGTTGAGGGCCTTCGCCCCGGCCACCAGCCCGGCCTGGGTCCCCCCTGACCCTGAGGAGTGGACCAAGTAGTCGACATCGATGCCTTTCTCGACCGACTGCGCCACCAGCTCGAGCATGCAGTTCACGTAGCCCGAGGCCCCTATAGGGTTGGAGCCTCCGATCCCCATGACGTAGGTATTATGGCCTTCTTCCTTCGCCGCTTCCTCGATCTCGACCATGGCCTTGTCGAAGTTTTCAGGTCTGACGACCCTGATGTCGACGCCCATCAGGACATGTAGGAGGTGGTTCCCGTCGTAGTCCTCAGGATCATAGCCCTCTCTGGGACCCTTCTTCACCAGAGAGACACTCAACCCGAGGCGGAGGGCGGCAGCGGCTGTCTGGTTGCACCAGTTGGAGTGGAAGCCGGCCCCCGTGACGATGTAGTCGGCTCCCTTCTCGAGGGCGTCTCCCATAAGGTATTCGAGCTTCCTCGCCTTGTTCCCGCCGAAAGCCAGACCCGTGAGGTCGTCCCGTTTGACCAAGATCCTCGGGCCAAGCTCCTTGGACAGGTGGGGCAGCTCTTGGAGGGGTGTGGGCAGGTTCGCGAGCCTTATCCTTGGTAGCGTGCTCAGCTTCATGTCGTATCGCCTCTCTTTGTTTCAATGGATATAATTGTTTACGCATGCTCATCTGAGCCCACGGAACGCGCCGTCTGTGTAACCCCCTCATCATGATGTTTCTTGAAAAGGCCTTTAAACGAGGAAGGCGTTCTGGGTCAATGTGGGAGAGGGAATGATCGACCGATTCGGCGATAGGATCAACGAGCTCGAGTCCGTCATCCGTGAGATAGCCATCGACATAACCACCGGCACAGTCGTCGACCGCCTGCCTCCCGAAAAGGTGTGGGAGAAGACCGGGCCCAGGGTCTCAATGGTGAGGGAGCTCATCAAGGAGCTCAGGGAGTACCTGTACATCCTGAAGCCG